>JAJZUN010000158.1 GCA_021848555.1 Pseudomonadota bacterium
CACTTCGTCCAGCGCCGTGCGCTGCTCGTACGGTCCGGGCAGGAAACCCTTGAGCGAGCAGTAGATGACTTCCGGCCGCAGCGCTTTCGCGTCCTCGTAGCCCAGGCCGAGTTTGTCCATGGTGCCGGGGCGGAAGTTTTCGCAGACGACATCCGCGGTCGCGAGCAGTTTGCGCACGATTTCCATGCCCGCGGGCGATTTAAGGTCCACCGCCAGGCTTTTCTTGTTGCGGTTGTAGGTGGCCCAGAAACCGGCGCCGGTACCTACGAGCCGGCGCGTGTTGTCGCCCGCCAGCGGCTCTATTTTGATCACCTCGGCGCCGAGGTCGGCGAGCACCAGGCCGCAGCTCGGGCCCATGATCATGTGCACGAATTCGAGTACGCGCACGCCGGAAAGCGGCAGGCGTCTATGCATGCGCTTGCTCGCCGATCCGGTTTTGCCTCGCTCCGCGCTCTCCGTGATGACAGGATTTCATAGTTTCGGCGGGATCAGCCCCATGTGCATGCCGCTGTCGACCATGATGGTGTCGCCGGTGATCAGATCGGCACCTTCGATCAGCCAGACGATGACGGCGGCGACCTCCTCGGGGGTACCCGGCCGGCCCAGCGGCGTGCCGCTGCGGTAGCGCGCCTCGATCGCGGCGTAGCGCGCGCCGTAGCCTTCGCGCAGCCATTTGCTGTCGACCATGCCCGGGCAGACGGCATTCACGCGTATCTCCGGGCCGAGCACGCGCGCCAGCGACATGGTCAGCGTGTTGAGCGCGCCTTTGGACGCCGCGTAGGCCATGCTCGAGCCCATGCCGTTCTTTCCGGCTATCGACGACACGTTGACCACGGCGGCGCGTCCGGTCTTTTTCATCGCCGGCGCGCAGGCACGCACCATCTGGTAGGTGCCGATCACATTGACCGCGTAGATGCGCTGGAAATCCTCGGCCGACAGCGCGTCCAGATTGGAGTGATTGGCGAACTTGGTCACGCCGGCGTTGTTGACCAGGGCGTCGATGCGGCCCCATTGGTCCACGGCCGCCTGCGCCAGCCGGCGGCAATCGGCGTCCGCCGCGACGTCCGCCTTAACCAGCAGGGTCTCGGCGCCGGCGGCGGCGCACGCCGCCTGGGTTGCACGCGCCGCATCCTCGCTTTTGCTGTAATTGACCACCACTCGCGCACCCCGTCCGGCGAGCATGATCGCCGTGGCGGCGCCTATGCCGCTGGCGGAGCCGGTAACAATGCAGACTGCGTTTTTCAGTTCCATCATTCAGCTCCGGTATGGAATTTTTGCTTCTTGCCGCGGTTCAAGAGCCTGCCTTGCCCGACTCCTGCTCCTGCAGCGCGCGCCACATGACCTTGCCGGTGGCCGATTTGGGCAAGGCATCGACGAATTCGACGATATGCGGGCACTTGTAGGCCGCCATATGGCCCCGGCACCACTCGATGATGTCCTCGGTGCGGACCTTGTCCTTGCTCGCTGCCCTGAGCACCACTACCGCCTTGACCGTTTCGCCGCGGTAGGCGTCGCGCGCGCCGATGACGCAGGCCTCCTGGATGTCCGGATGGCCGAACATCATCAGTTCGACCTCGGCCGGCCAGACCTTGAAGCCGGAGGCGTTGATCATGCGCTTCAAGCGGTCGACGATGAAGAAATAGCCGTCCTCGTCGTAGCGCCCGAGATCGCCGGTGCGGAAGAAACGCTTGCCATCATGCTCGATGAACGCGGCCCGGGTCGCCTCCGGACTGTTCCAATATCCGGCGAAAACCTGCGGGCCGCAGACGATGATCTCGCCGGTCTGCCCCGGCCCCAGTTCCTGCAGCGAGTCCGGATCGATGATGCGCGCATCGGTGTTGCAGATCGGAATGCCGAGGCACTGGCGCTTGGGACGGCTGGGGTGATTGCTGTGCGTGGGCGCCGCGGTCTCGGTCAGCCCGTAGCCCTCGCAGAACTCCAGGCCGGTTAGATCAAACAGGCGCTTGGCCACGGCTTCGGGCATGGCCGCACCGCCGCCCGAGATGCCGCGCAGGCTCGCCAGGCTGTCCGACTTGAAATTCGGGCTGGCGAACAAGTCGATCACCATGGTCGGGATATTGATCCAGCTGGACACCTGGTGGCGCTCGATCAGCTTCAGCGCGAGCTCGCGGTCCCAGCGCGTCATCACCACGATGCCCGCGCCGAGGTAGATGCTGCCGTTCATCAGCATCTGCATGCCGGTGGCATGAAAGAACGGCACCACGGCGAGCGTGACGTCGTCCGGCGACCCGCGCGCCCACACGCCCGCGATCGCGACCGTGGCCATCAGCGTGCGATGGGTATGCATGCAGCCCTTGGGATGGCCGGTCGTGCCCGAGGTGTAAGGCAGGGCGGCGAGGTCGTCGGGTCCCGCCAGATGCGCACCCGGCACGCGAGCGGCCGCCAGCGCCTCGCTCCAGGCGATGATACCGGCCGCCCGCGCCGGCGCGGGCAGCTTGAAGAAATCCGGCAGCGGCAGGTCGGTGGCCGGATCGATGTAGTCGGCGTAATTGGCGTGGACGATGCGCGCGAGGCTTTGCGGCTTGAGCAGCGGCGCGATGCGCGGCAACAGCTCATGGCCGCAGATCGCCAACCTGGTCCCGGCATCGGCGACGTAATGCGCCAGTTCCGCGGTCAGGTTCATCGGATTCACCGGCACCACCGTCGCGTCGGCGCGCAGGATGGCGTAATAGGCGATGATGAACTGCGGGCTGTTCTGCATGTAGAGCAGGACGCGGTCGCCGCGGCGCACGCCGCAGTCCTGCTGCAGGTAGCCGGCGAGCGCGTCGGCCTGCGCCTTGAGTTCGGCGAAGGAGAGTTTTCCGCCGTAGAAGAAAATCGCGGTCTTGCGCGGGTAGCGCGCAGCCGCGACTTCGAGATTGTAGTAAAGGCTGGTTTCGGGCAGCGGGAACTGCTTGGGCACGCCCACGGGCCAGTGTTTGTAGTGGCTATCCTGCATGGTGCTCCTCCTGCGCATCCCGTCTCGCTCGCGGCGGACTGTGGATTCTTGTCTTGCCGGCTTCAGGCGTACTGGCGCGTCAGCCACTCCGCCACGCAAACCGGCTTGTCCGAACCTTCGCGCTCCACGGTCACCCCCCAGGTGAGCTGGCTGCCGCCCTTGATGCTTTCCAGATTGCTGAGCACGAAACGCGCGCGCACGCGCGAGCCCGCCGGCACGGCGTCGGTGAAGCGCACCCGGTTCAAGCCGTAGTTGACGCCCATTTTCATGCGGCTGACGTCGACCGTGCTCTCCAGCAGGTGGGACAACAGCGACAGGGTGAGAAAACCGTGCGCGATGGTGCCGCCATAGGGCGACTCGCGCTTGGCGCGCTCCGGATCGATGTGGATCCACTGTGGATCGACGATGGCGCTGGCGAACTGGTCGATGCGCGCCTGCTCGATCTGAAACCAGGGCGAAACGCCGATTTCCTCTCCGATGTGCTGATGCAGCTGGGTAATGTCTATCATAGGCAGGCATTCTGCCATGAAACGCCGGCCGCAATGACGGCGCAATTGCGCCGCGGGCCAAACCGCCGCAGAATGCAGCCGCAGGCGGGAGTCGCCTCATGCCGCCGCAAGCATCCGGTCCACACTCAAGCTGGAAGAAAAGCCATGCCACTGCCCCGCAGCGCCAAGCTGTTCCTCGCACTCGGCTGCATCGCCGCCCTGCTTGCGGTTGCGCTCGGCGCCTTCGGCGCGCACGCGCTGAAGGCGCGCATCGCGCCGGAGCTGATGGCGGTGTACAAGACCGGCGTCGAATATCATTTTTATCACGCCCTGGGGCTGCTCCTCACCGGCCTCGCCGCGTTGCGTCTGCCCGAGTCCGCCTGTTTGCGCGGCGCGGGCTGGGCCATGCTCGCCGGCATCGTACTGTTCTCGGGCAGCCTCTACCTGCTGGCGCTCACCGGCCTCGCCTGGCTGGGCGCCGTCACCCCGCTGGGCGGCGCGGCCTTCATCGCCGCCTGGGCACTGTTCGCGCTCGCCATCCTAAAAGCCTAGTCCTGAATTAACGCCGCAGCAATTCAACGATGGCGCCGTGCCCGCGCCCGCGCGCCAGGTCCAGTGCCGTTTCGCCGGCGCCGTTGCGCAGCGCCCGGTTTGCCCCCTGGTCCAGCAGCAGCCATACGGTGGTTTCGTGCCCGGCGTCCGCGGCAGCGTGCAGCGCGCTGTTGCCGCGCGCATCCACTGCGTCGATTTCAGCGCCGCGCTCGAGCAGGAGCTGCGCTGCCCGGCCCATTCCTGCGAGCGCCGCCCAGAACAGCGGCCGCTCGCCGTCGCGGTTGGCGCGATTCGGCGCGACGCCGCGATCCAGCAGCAGCTTGATCAGCCCGGCATTGCCGCTAAACGCCGCGGCATGCAGCACGGTCTCGCCGTTTTGGGTGCTCATGTTCACGTCCGCCCGCTTCCACAGCAAGGCAGTCACAATCGCAACCTGGCCCTGCTCCACCGCCAGGTACAGCGGCGTCTCGCCTTCTGCGTTGCGCGCATCGACCGCCGCCCCGGCCGCGAGCAGGCGCTCCACCTCGTCCAGGCTGCCTGCCGCAACGGCCTCGAACAGCGGCGCCGGTTGCGCCCAGGCGGGGGCGAGGTACAAGGCGAGCAGTAGATAAAGGAACTTGCGCATGAGAGCGCACATTCTACCGATTCAAGCGTTCTCGTTGTTCGTCTGCACCAGCCCGCACACGGAGCTTGGATCCCGCGTGCCCGTCGTCCGGTTACAGAATCATGCCGGCGCCGACGGTATTATTGCTCGCCTCGTCGATGACGATGAACGCCCCGGAACTCCGGTTGACCGCGTAGGAATCTGCGCATAGGGGCTGCGCCAGCTTGAACGACACCCGGCCGATGTCGTTCATCTGCAGCTTTGCCGCCGGCTCGCGTGCGAGCGTATTGATGTCCAGGCGGTGGTCTATGCCCGCCACCAGGGCCTTCACTTCGCGCGTGGTATGACGCACCAGGTAGCGCCGGGTCAAATCCAGGGGCGTTTCCGACAGCCAGCACAGCATCGCGTCGAGGCGCTTCTTCGGCTGCAGCGTGTCGGCAGCTTCCACCACCATGTCGCCGCGGCCGATGTCGAGCTCGGCATCGAGCAGCAGGGTGACCGACTGTTCGGCGCTGGCGCTGGGCACCGAGGACTCGCCCGCGCGTATTTCCCGAACCCGGGCGGTGCCGCCCGAGGGCAGCACCCGAATTTCGTCGCCCACCGCAATCGTGCCCGAGTCGACGCGGCCCATGTAGCCGCGAAAATCGTGCAACTCGGGGTCGTCGGCGAGCTGCGGGCGGCACACGTACTGCACCGGGAAGCGGAAGGACTCGGCCGCTTCCGAGTGGGCCCGCGGTGCCGCTTCGAGGATTTCCAGCAGCGTCGGCCCGCGATGCCAGGGAAGCCGTTCGCCGCGGTCCACGACCATGTCGCCGAGGAGGGCCGACAGCGGCACGAAGCGCACATCCTCGATCCCGGCCTGCTTGGCGAACCCGAGGTAATCGCGCCGCGCGGTGTCGAACACCTGCTGCGAATAGCCCACCAGGTCCATCTTGTTCACCGCGACCACCAGATGGCGAATCCCCAGCAGTTGGGCGATACAGGAATGGCGCCGGGTCTGGGTCAGCACCCCCTTGCGCGCGTCGATCAGGATGATGGCGAGGTCGGCCGTGGACGCCGCAGTCACCATATTTCGCGTGTACTGCTCGTGCCCGGGCGCGTCGGCGATGATGTACTTGCGCCGCCCGGTCGAGAAATAGCGGTAGGCCACGTCGATGGTGATGCCCTGTTCGCGCTCGGCCGAAAGGCCGTCGGTCAGGAGCGACAGATCGATGCCGTCCATGCCGCGCCGCGCCGATGTGCGCTCGATCGCGTGCAACGCGTCGGCCAGTATCGCCTTGGTATCGTAGAGCAGGCGTCCGATCAGCGTGCTCTTGCCGTCGTCGACGCTGCCGCAGGTCAAGAAACGCAGCAACCCGTTGTCGACCGCGGAGAGATTTTCAATGGCGGACATCAGAAATAGCCCTCCTTTTTCCGCTGCTCCATCGATGCCTCCGAGGTCTGGTCGTCCAGCCGCGTCGCGCCGCGTTCGCTGATCGTAATGGTCGCCGTCTCGGCCACGATCTCGTCGGCGGAAGCGGCCAGCGATTCCACCGGCGCGGTGCACGGGATGTCGCCGATGGTGCGAAAGCGCACGCTCAGTTCGACCACTTCGTCTTCCGGTTTCGCCGGTGTCAGTTCGGTCACGGGCACGAGGGCGGTGCCGCGGCGCACGATGCTCCGGCGGTGGGCGAAATAAATCGACGGCAGTTCGAGCTTTTCGCGTGCGATGTACTGCCACACGTCGAGCTCGGTCCAGTTCGAGATCGGAAAAGCGCGGATGTTTTCCCCCTTGAGGGTGCGGGCGTTATACAGATCCCACAGCTCCGGACGCTGGTTCTTCGGATCCCACTGGCCGAATTCGTCGCGAAAGGAAAACACGCGTTCCTTAGCGCGCGCTTTTTCCTCGTCGCGCCGCGCGCCGCCGATGCAGCAGTCGAAGCCGAACTCGGCGATAGCCTCGAGCAGCGTCACCGACTGGTGCTTGTTGCGCGATTCGGTCGCATTCTTGACCATCACA
>JAJZUN010000159.1 GCA_021848555.1 Pseudomonadota bacterium
CCAGCGCCGGGCCGGCTCGGCCCTGGCGCGCCATCTGGTAGCCATCGAGGCAGGTGATCACCGAGGACGACTCGCCGGGCAGGTTGATCAGGATGGCGGTGGTCGAGCCGCCGTATTGCGCGCCGTAATAAATGCCGGCGAGCATGATCAGCGCCGAAATCGGCGACAGGTTGAAAGTCACCGGCAGCAGCATCGCGATGGTGGCGATCGGCCCGATGCCGGGCAGCACTCCGATCAGCGTCCCGAGGAGCACGCCGAGGAAGCAGTACATCAGGTTTTGCAGGCTCAGCGCGACGCCGAAGCCGATACTCAGGTTGTGAATCAGTGCGAAGTCCATGCTTATTCTCCCGGCCACAGATTGAACGGCAGCCCCAGGCCTTTGACAAAGACCAGCACCCCGAACAGCGCCAGCCCGACGGTCAGGATCACGATTTCCTGTTTGCGGAAATCGTGGCCGCCCAGCGCGCTGAGGACGATCAGTATCACGGTTGAAAGCACCAGACCCAGCGGCTTGAGAGCATAGCCGAAGATAACCACCGCGAGCAGGATCAGGAACATCGCCCGCGGTCCGAATGCGCCGATGAACAGGGCCAGCGCGAGCCCGGTGAGCGCAAACTCCGCCAGCGGCGCACCTTTGAGCAGACTATCGCCGAAATAGGTCGCCCCGCCGACCAGCAAAGCGCCGACCAGCAGCGGCAGGCGGAAGGTGAAGACCTTGAACGGGTGCTCGAACTTCGACACGAAGGAGCGGAAGAAAATGACGGCCCCCAGGATCGCAAGCAGCCCGCCCAGCACCGTCGGGAAATAAGCGGGGCCCATGCGCACCGCTGAACCCATCGGATAATTGAACGCCACCAGCATGAAGCCGAGACCAAAACCCGTAAACATCAGCCCGGCCCAGAAATCCTTGCCGTTCTTCACTTTCATTACCAAGCCCTCCATACATTTTTTGTGCGCCATTCTGCCACATCCGCATGCAGCTCGCGTAAGGGTTTGCCCGCCCGCGGGTTTGCAGCCGGCGTCAGTTGCCTTCCTTGTCCATCAGGCTCACCAGTTTGACACTGGTCTGGCGCAGACGCTGCGACAGCATCAGCACCAACTCCATCAGGATTTTCGCTCCCAGAATGGGTTGTTCCAGAATAATACGCGCCAGGTTCTCGCGCGACAGTACTGCAATCACGCAGGGCTCTGCGGCGACGCAGGTGGCGAAGCGCGGTTCGCCGTCTATCATGGACATTTCGCCCAGCGTCTTGCCTGCCTCGACCGAAGCGATGAGCTTGGGCGTGTTCCAGCGGTCTTGTTTGAAGACTTCGACGCTGCCCTCGATCATCAGCAGCATGAAATCGCCCTGTTCGCCTTCGTGGATGATCTCCTGGCCGGGCCCGGCGCGATAGACCTGCATGAAATGGCTCATCAGCCTGATTTCCGCCATATTGAAGTTCTCGAACAGCGGCGAGTAGGTGATCATGCGATGCATCTTCCCCGCAAATTGGGTCGCATCGCCAAGGTATTCCAGGTGTGCCAAGTGATCGAGTTTGTCGTCCTCAGCCATTAGGTTCCAGTCCGACGCAGGCGGACCGGGCGGAACCGGATGGGCCCCGCCAGCGAGCCCGGCGCCCGCCGATTATGCCGAATCCCGGTGTTAAGCTCAAATCGGCCTTGGACTCACCATATCAGCCAAACGGTAACGCCCAGCCAGCCGGCCGCGGTAAGCCCCATGTGCGCGTCGGTCAGCAGTGTCCGCGCCGGGTCTTCGCCGCCGCGCCGGTGCAGCAGGAAGATGTAGCGAAAAATGCCGTACAGCACGAAAGGCAAGGTGTAAATCAGCTTGTCGGTGTGATGCAGCGCTATCGTGTCGGGGCTGACGGTGTACAGGCTGTAACTGACGATCACCCCGGCGGCGCTGATCGCCATCATGGTATCGAGCAGCGCCGGACTGTAGTCGTCCAGCACCGGACGCAGGCTCGGGCCCCCGAGTCCATCGCCGTCGCTCACCATCAGCTCGGCACGGCGCTTGGCGAAGCCGAGGAATATCGTGAGCAGCAGGCCGCACAGCAGCAACCACTGCGAGGGTGCGATACCCACCCCCCAGGTGCCGGCGAAAATGCGCAGCATGAAGCCGGCCGCGATGATGAACACGTCGAGGATGGCGATGTGCTTCAGGCCCGCGCTGTAGGCCAGATTGAGCACCAGATACGCGATCAGCAGGACCGCCACGCCGGGCGAGGCCGAGGCGCCCAGCGCGAGCCCCGCGGCGGCGCAGATAACGGCCAGCACCATCGCCTCGCCGGTGCGCACCGTGCCGCTGGCCAGGGGCCGGCCGCGCTTCAGCGGATGCGCCTGATCCGCCTTGCGGTCAAAAATGTCGTTGAGTATGTAGACGCAGCTCGACAGCAGGCAGAATCCGGCTGCTGCGAACAGCACCTTGACCCTCAGTTCGGGCAGATGGCCGACGTCGCCGAACAGCAGGCCGATCAACACAAAGCCGTTCTTGATCCACTGATGCGGACGCAGCAACTGGATCAGCTGCTGCGCAAACGCAGAACCTCTAGCAGGCTGTTGAAAATCGCTTCCCTGGCGGAACATCATGCGCGCAGCAAATAGTGTCGCAGAGGGAAGCGATTTTCAGCAGCCTCTGATATGGGGGATATGAAAGGGGGCGTGCCCCCTTTTTTCAACACCCTTTCAGCGGACGGGGATGGTTTCATCGGGGAAATAGCGTTCGCAGAAGTAGCAATGCCCGAGCGGAAGGTAGGCAGGGATTCTATAGTAACGGTCGCGCAGCGGCCGCAGCACCCGCTCGCGGTAGGCCGCGTAGTCGAACGCCTGCCCCAGAACCAGATAGAACCTGGCGCCGTGCAGATCGAACTGGCGGAACTCCGCCTTGGCGAAATAGGGGATGTAGTCGGCAGGATTGGGCGGGTTCTTGCGCAGCACCAGGATGTTCTTGCCCGCCAGCGTCCGGAAATCGGTAAGGATGTCATCCTGACGCGCATGCGAAGACGCGGACCCGAACACGAAGAAATACCTGCCCGAGGCATAGGACGCCGTCACCGCCGGGGAGAATCCGTCTGCCGAGAACTCGTACGCCCCGGCATAGGGCTCGAGCCGCTGCAGCAGCTCGGCGGTTTTGACGTGAAACACGATGCCGTCGTAGAGCCGGCTGTTCTTCCATATTTCCATCGGCAGCAGGCTCGCGCCGACGACCGCTGCCAGGTGAATTGCCGAGAACACCGACAGGTAGACAATCGACTTGCGCAGCTGCGCGGCGTTGAGGGCAAGCGCGGCGGCGATGAAGAAAAACGGCACGAACGAAAGCAGCCAGTGCAATCCGATTTGCTTGACCAGGGAAAGCAGAGCGAACACCGAAAGCGGCGCCACCCAGGCGAGCATGAAAAACCGCGCGCGCGGATCGGCGAGCTTGGACCCCAACGCAGCGCGTACGCGCCAGAATTGGTAGAGCGCGACCGGACACAGCATGTACACCACGGAGAGCAGATACAGCGGCGGGGTGCGCAGCGACCAGCCGGCGTCGTCATGCCGGTTGTAGACGTTGAACTGCAGATTGGCCCAGCAGTGTTCGTAGTTCCACCACACATTGAATGCGGCAAAGGGCAGCGCGCATGCGACCACGGTCGCCAAGCCGCACCAGCTGCGCCGGCCCGTCGGCTGGCTCAGAACGAAAGCGATGTACACCAACCCGAGCAGGACGGCAAAGTACTTCGACAGGAATGCAAGGCCGAGCAAGGCGCCCGAAACCGCGTACAGCGGCTGCGATTCGCGCCGCAACGCCGCGGCAAAGCAAAGCGCCGACAGGAAGGAGAACAGCACCAGCGGCGTATCGGTGGTGATGAGCACGTTCCAGACATTCACCGGCAGCAGCAGGAACGCGAGCGCCGCGACAAAGGCTTTGTCTTCGTCCACGCGCAGCAGATAGCGCAGCATGCCGAGCGCCACCAGCGCGGGCAGGACGATCACGGGCAGGCGCAACACCCATTCGGCCCGGGACAGTTGCAGCAGCAGCGCCAGGATCCAGCCGACCATGGGCGGATGATCGTAGAAACCGTAATCCGGGTAGACGCCCCAGTAGACGAAATAGGCCTCATCCCCCGTCATCGGCAGCGTTCGGGCGAGCCAGAACTTGAATGCCAGCGTCAGCACCAGCGCGAGGTAAAACGCGGTTCGCAGCGGTACCGCGGCACGGCCGGAGGGAGTTCGCATGGCCGCGATTATAAGGGCTCGCGGCTCACCAGGCGCGCACGATCAGCGTGGCACCGTTGACGATGATCAGCGTATAGACGAACAGCAGAATGCGCCGCGCCGAGAGGCGGTGATGCAGCCAATTGCCCAGGACCAGACCCAATGCCGCGAACGGAGCGAGCAGCAGGGCCGAGAGCAGCAGTTGATCCTGCCCGATCAATCCGGCAGCCGCGGTCAGCACGAGGCGCACCAGGCCGACCATCAGGATCAGCCGCGCCATGGTGGCGCGAAACGCCGACTTGTCGGCAATGCGCCGCGACATGTAGATGGTATAGATCGGCCCCCCGATCCCGTACAGGGCGCTGAATATGCCACCCACCACGCCGGCCGGAATCGCCCAGGCAGGATGCAGCGGCCCCGCTCCGGGCCGGCGCGCGAGGCTGCTGAGACCCGCGTAAAGCACGAAGCAGCCGAGCAGCAGCAGCAATGCGCGCTCGGGCAGCTTGACCAGCAGCGCAAGTCCCAGCGCGAGGCCGAGAAGCATGAAAGGCAGGATGCGCCTGAGCTCGCCGCGGTCGGCCTGGCCACGCAGGCGCGTGCCCAGGGCGATCGCGGCGAACAGATCGAGCAGCAAGGTGAGCGGCACGACAAAGCGCAGCGGCAGCAGGTGCGCCAGCAGCGGCGTGTTGGTGAGCGTGGCGCCGAAACCGACCATGCCGAAAATGACATAGCCGAACAGCACCACCAGCGGCGCCAGCACGCACACCTCCCAGCCCAGCGCCTGCGCCAAATTGTGAAAAAGATCGATATGCCCCCGCAATCGACGCGCAGCGTGCCCCGCGCCCGAGCAGTGTGAACAGCTACTCGTCGGCCGCCTGCACCAGGCGGCGCTTGCGCACCGCCTCGGCCAGGCAATCGAGCAGTTTGACGCTGTCGTCCCAGCCGATGCAGGCATCGGTGATCGACACGCCGTAGGCGAGCGGTTTGCCCGGTACCAGATCCTGCCGCCCGGGTTGCAGATGCGATTCCGCCATCACGCCGACGATGCGCCCGTCGCCCGCGGCGATCTGGGCGGCGATATCGGCGCACACGTCCATCTGGCGGCGAAAGTCCTTGGAACTGTTGGCATGGGAAAAATCGATCATCAGGCGTTGTTCCAGCCCGGCCGCCGCCAGGTGCTTTGCCGCCGCGTCCACGCTCGCCGCGTCGTAGTTGGGCTTGGGCCCGCCGCGCAGGATCACATGGCAGTCCTCGTTGCCGTTGGTGGAGACGATCGCCGAATGCCCGGCTTTGGTGACCGAGAGAAAATGATGCGGCTGGCGTGAAGTCTTGATCGCGTCCACCGCGATCCGGATATTGCCATCGGTGCCGTTCTTGAATCCGACCGGGCATGACAATCCCGAGGCAAGCTCGCGGTGCACCTGCGATTCCGTGGTGCGCGCGCCGATTGCGCCCCAGCTCACCAGGTCGGCGATGTACTGCGGCGTGATCATGTCGAGGTACTCCACCCCGGCCGGCAGGCCCAGTTCGTTGATGTCGAGCAGCACGCTGCGCGCCAGGCGCAGGCCCTCGTTGATCTGGAACGTGCCGTCCAACCGCGGGTCGTTGATCAGCCCCTTCCATCCCACGGTGGTGCGCGGCTTCTCGAAATAGACGCGCATCACGATGAGCAGGTCGGCGGCATGCCTGGCCTTTTCCCGCACCAGGCGCTGCGCATATTCCAGCGCCGATTTCGGGTCGTGGATGGAGCACGGTCCGATGATCACCAGCAGCCGGTCGTCGGCCGCATGCAGGATGCCGTGTATGCCCTGGCGCGCCGCGTAGGTGACCCGTTCGGCCGCTTCGGATACCGGAAATTCGCGGATCGCGTGCGAGGGCGGCGCGAGTTCCTTGATCTCGCGGATACGGACGTCGTCAACCTTGTGGGTCATGATTTCTCCTTGATACCAACTGGACCGCGGCCGGGCAGTTGCGTCTGTCCGCGCTGGCATAATTGTAGGGCGTGCGATAGCGGTCTGGTTCATGGTCTGATCTCGGGTAACAAAAACTATTTTCTCGGTACACGGCGCAACGCCGGGCACCAGCTTCAAGACAGCCCGCGCAAGGGTTACGCGCGGGCGGTCCAAAAAACAAAAAACCGCCAGGCTGTCAGCACTGGCGGTTTTTCGGGATACTTTTGGGCGCGAACCTAGCTCAATCCCTCCGCCAGCGGCTGGGGAAAGCCATAAAAATAAAACCAGAAAGCGTAGGCGCGGTTCATTTCAGATATCTCCAGGACGGATTCAAGCATGACTTCGGCCAGCTTGGCAAGGTTTACTTGCCGCGCTGGCGGTAGGCGGACTACTACTTATCTAGAGAAATTCTACGCCGCGTGAGCGAGATCCTCGAAGTGGTGCAGCTCG
>JAJZUN010000160.1 GCA_021848555.1 Pseudomonadota bacterium
CCCGAGTGATCGGCGATCGCGCCCCAGTATTTCGCGTACTTCATGCCGTGAATCATCGAGCCGTAGCCGCCCGAGGACTTGCCGAAGCAGCCGCGATGCTCGCGCGAGGCGAGCGTGCGAAACTCGCGATCGACGAATGGAATGAGTTCCCGGGTCAGGTAATCCGCGTAGTTGCCGATCGCCGAGGAATTGACGTACTGATTGCCGCCGAGCGCGGTGAAACAATCAGGAAACACGATGATCGCCGGTCCCATCTTGCGCGTGTGGATGAGGCGTGCCGCGCGCTCCGGCACGTTATCGCCGAAGGGCTTCCAGCCGGTGTGCCCCATCCCCGAACCGGTGAATCCGACCAGATCCCACAGCACCGGAAATCGCTGGCCCGATTTACCGCTGCCCTGATCGTATTGCGGCGGCAGCCACACGCCCAGCCTGCGTACATGCGGATCTCCTAGGGGATTGCCGCTGAGAATTTTCGAACTGTGCTCGAGCACGACGAGCGTGCCGTCCTTGCCTTGGGAGCGCTTGATCGCCATGGTCGTCCTTCTGGGTCTTCTGGTTGTCGGGACCGTAATTATCGCCGGATCCTGGCGCGGTGGCCGTGGTGAGGCAGATCATCGTCGCAGTCACGCGGCCGAGCAATCTGTCGTGCGCGACCGACTGCCGCAGCACAAGGTAGTTGATGAAGAAAACCATCGCGCTCAGGTCGAGCAGGAACAGGCCCAGGCCGAACACCAACGCTGCCGCGAGCGATGGCCCGGTCGCGAGGCCGATGACGACCCAGGCTGCACCGGTACCGAACAGGCCTCCGAGCATGGTCGGTCCTGCACCGAATTGCCGGTTGAGCGGCTTCACCGCCCAGGCTGCGGCGAGAGAACCGATACCGGCCATCATGAACACCGCACCGATGCGTCCGGCTGAGAAGCCGAGATCGCGCGTCGCGAACAGCACCACCACGGCGAGAAAGCCATGGCGGAACACCTGCCAGACCGCCAGCGCCCAGGCGAGCGCGCGCAAGGTTTGATTGTGCCAGATGGCGTGCAGCCCTTCGCGTATGTCCGCCCAGACGTGCTCGCCGTCGTGCTTGGGCGCATCGCTCCCCGCCGCAGCGATACCGCGCAGCAGGACTGCGTCATCTGCACGCCGCACATCGGGGGATCGACCAAAGGTTCGCTGCTGCGCGCGGGCACCATCGCCGCGACCAACATCGTGCGCCATCTGCGCGGCGAGGCAGCTGATCCGGACAATCTGGCGGGCTAGCAGGACTCGGCGCGCGCGGAAGTGTTTGGTCCCGGGTGCTAGAATGAACGTGTATTCAGCAACAGACCCGCCGGCGCGGAAGGCCAACGTTGTACGTACCAACCGTCAATAAACGAAAGAGGAGGAGTCATCGTGCACAAGCATTTGATCACTGCGACCCTGGTGGCCGCAGCCGCCCTCGCAAGCGGTTTCGGCAATGTGACTGCGGTGCAGGCGCAGACCTTGCCCGCCTACTATCCGAAGTCCTACTCGAGCATCGTCGAAGGCTCGAAGAAGGAAGGCAAGCTCGTCGTTTATTCGATCATGGCCGAATACAATTGGAAGCCCGTGCTCGAAGGCTTCAAGAAGCTCTATCCGTGGATCGCGGTGCAGACGCTGGACCTGGGCAGCAGCGAGGTATTCGAGCGCTATTATTCGGAGCGCGCTTCCAACGCTCACACCGGCGACCTGCTGATCAACGGCGCGGTGGACAAATGGCTCCAATTCGTGGCGAAAGGGGAGGCGCTGGACTACGCCTCGCCCGAGGAAGGCAAGCTGCCGAAATGGAGCCTGATCCGCAAGGGCCTCTATACCGTGTCCGCCGACCCGATGGTGATCGTGTACAACAAGGCCCTGCTGCCGGAGAAGCTGCGGCCGCACAGCCTGGCGGAACTGGCCAAGTTCGCGCAGGAAAATCCGGCTGTGTTCAATAAGAAGGTGACGACCTACAACGCGGCCACCGAAGCGTTCGGGCTGTCGATCAACTGGGCGTATACGAAGAAATACGGCGACCCCGCGTGGGCGCTGCTCGACTCGCTGGGCAAGGTCACCCGCCCCGAGCGCTCCGCCGGCCCGATGATCGAAAAAATCACCGCAGGGGAATACGTGGTCGGCTATTTTATTTCCGGCATCGTATTGTTTCCGAAACTGGACGATCCTGCGCGCGCGAAGCTGCTCGGCTGGGCCTATCCGACGGACGGCACACCTATCGTCCTGCGCGGCATGGCGATCCCCAAGGGCGCGACCAACGTCAATTCGGCGAAATTGATGCTCGACTACATCCTGTCGCATGACGGCCAGGTGGGCTTCGGCAAAGGCGGGCTCACGCCCTATCGGCCCGACGTGCAGGCGAACGAAGTGCCGCGCGCCACCTATGATGCGATCGTGAAGCAGCTTGGCGGCGAGGACAAGGCGGTGCGGGTCGAGTACGACCCGGAAATGGTGAAAAACGGGCAGGCCCTGCAGGAGCGTTGGAAGAAAGCGTTCGGAATGTAAAGGTCGGTTCGTCGATGAGAGCCGCCGCGCCCGCCTCCGGGATCGCGCCCCGCTGGTCGCTGGACCGCGGGAAGCTGCTGCAGTGGGCGGTCGCGCTGTTCACGCTGGCTCTGGTGTTCGCGCCGCTGGTGCCGGTCATCCTGCAGTCCAGCATGGGCCGTCCGCTGTACGACGGCATCGGCGCGTTCACTGCGCATAACTATATCCGGCTGCTGACCAGCCATGCCTTGCGCGAGGCGGTGGGCAACTCGCTGCTATTTGCGTTCCTGACGACGCTGCTCGCCTTGCTGATCGGCGCCGGGGCGGCGATCGCCGTGGGGCGCACCGATGTCCCGGGCGGAAGATTCATCGGCGAACTGCTGCTGTGGCCGCTGTACCTGTCGCAACTCGTGATGGCCTTCGGTTTTTCCATCATGTACGGGCCGTCCGGATACATCACGCTGGGCCTGCAGACCGCGACGGGGGCGACACCGTGGAATCTGTACAGCCTGGCCGGCATGGCCGTAGTGGCGGCGATCTGCGAGGCGCCGCTGACGTATCTGTACTGCCTCAACTCGGCGCGCATGGCCGATCCCGCGCTGGAGGATGCGGCCCGTGTCGCGGGCACCGGTTCGCTGCGCACCCTGTGGTCGATCACCCTGCCGCTGATGCGCCCGGCGCTGGTCTATAGCGCCATGCTCAACTTCACCACTGCGCTGGAACTGCTGTCGGTGCCGCTGATCTTCGGCGGACCGGTGGGCATCCATTTTCTCTCGACGTTTCTTTACGACGAGGGCATAGGCGCTGCGACGCCCGACTACGGCCTGGTCGGCGCCGCGGCGGTGGCGCTGCTCGGCATGGTGACGCTGCTGGTGTGGCTGCAGGGCCGGTTGCTGTCCAATATCGGGCGCTTCGTTACGGTGAAAGGCAAGGCATCGCGGCCGCGCCGCTTTGCGCTGGGCTGGCTGCGCTGGCCGGTGGCCGCGCTGCTCGCGGTCTATGTGATCCTGGGCGTGCTGGCGCCGCTGGTCGGCCTCGCGCTGCGCGCGGTGACGAGTTTCCTCACGCCGCTGGTGCCGATATGGAATTTGTGGACCGCCGACCATCTGAAGATGATCGTGTCCTACCCGACCTATGTACGCTCGATCACGAACTCCATCGGCATCGCCTTGTTCGGCGGCGCTCTGGCGACGCTGCTGGTGGCACTGGTGGCCATCATCACCCAGCGCTCGCCGTTTCGCTATGCGCGCACGCTGGAATTCGTCGCGCTGTATCCGCGCGCGGTGCCGGGGCTGGTGGTCGGGCTCGGCTTCCTCTGGGCGATGATCGTGTTTCCGCCTCTGGGCTGGCTGCACAACACGATCGCGATCCTGGTGATCGCGTTCACCATGCGCTACCTGCCCACGGGGCTGGGCGCGGTCTCGCCCGCGCTGCTGCAGATCCACCCGGAGCTCGACCGGGCCGCGCGCACCGCCGGCGCCGATTGGTGGACGACCTCCTGGGCGATTCCGCTGCACCTGCTCAAGCCTGCGCTGTTCTCGGCCTTCGCCGTGCTGTTCATCTGCTTCTTCAAGGATTATGCGACTGCCGTGTTCCTGTTCGCGCCCGGCAGTGAAATCATCGGCACGACGCTGCTCTCGTTCTGGATTCAGGGCGACGCCGGACCCGTGGCGGCACTGGCCATGCTGCAGGTGCTGCTGACGTTCGTATTCGTCTATGGCGTGCGGTTCTCATTCGGAGTGAAGGTGTATGGCTGACGTGGTGATCGAAGGGCTGACCTGCCGCTACGGCGGCGTCACGGCGGTCGACAGCTTGAGTATCTCCATTGCGGACGGTGAATTCCTGACGCTGCTCGGACCCAGCGGCTGCGGCAAGTCGACCACGCTCGCCGCGCTCGCCGGGCTCGATGTGCCGCATGCGGGCAGCCTGCGTGTGGGGGGAGAGGTCTATTTCGACGCCGGCAGCGGGCGCAACCTGCCGCCCGAGCGGCGCAGCTGCGGCCTGGTGTTCCAGTCCTACGCGCTGTGGCCGCACATGACCGTCGCCGGGAATTGCGAGTTCCCGCTCAAGCTGCGGCGCGTACCGACGGCGGAGCGCCGCGCGCGCGTGAAGGAGGCGCTCGGACTGGTGGAAATGAACGACTTCGCCGACCGCTATCCGCATCAGCTCTCGGGCGGGCAGCAGCAGCGCGTCGCGCTCGCGCGCACGCTGGTGTACCGGCCGCAGGTGCTGCTGCTGGACGAGCCGTTATCGAATCTGGATGCGCGCCTGCGCGAGCGCTCGCGCGTGTGGCTCTCCCAGGTCACGCGCCAGGTCGGACTGACCACCGTGTACGTAACCCACGACCAGTCGGAGGCGCTCGCGCTCTCCGATCGCATCGCGGTCATGAACCGCGGCCGCGTGAGCCAGCTCGGCACGCCGCAGGAAATCTACGACCATCCGGCGGACCCTTTCGTCGCGGACTTCATCGGCAGCAGCAATTTCCTCGAGGGCCACATTTGCGGCAGTGCGCGTGACGGCAGGTATACCGTCGAATTGCCGGGCGGACAGCGCATCCTGGCCCTGAGCGCGAAGAGCTTCGCGGCGGGCACTGCAGTGCTGCTGGCGCTGCGGCCGGAGCGGCTCGGCATTCGTGCGACGCGGCCCGCGGGTGATGGCCAGAATCTGGTGCAGGCGCGACTCACCGGCCGCAGTTACCTCGGCGCGCGTACGCTGTATCTGATGGATGTGGGCGGGACCGCGCTGCGCGTCGAGTCGGAGGTGCTGTTCGACAGCGGGGAAGTCTGGGTGGAAATCCCCGAGTCGAGCTGCGTGCTGTTCGCCGCGGAAGGAAGCGATTTATCGTGATCGAGTTTCAGCCTGCGGCGAAATGCCCCCTGGACGGCCTCACCGTCCTGGATCTCACCCGCCTCATCGCGGGCAATATGCTCAGCCTGCAGCTTGCGGATTTCGGTGCCGAGGTCATCAAGATCGAGGAGCCGGGCAAGGGCGATCCCTTGCGCGACTGGCGCGTGCAGGGCATCAGCGCCTACTGGAAGGTGTATGCGCGCAACAAGAAGAGCGTCACGCTGAACCTGCGCGAGGCCGAGGGCAAAGCCTTGCTGCTGCGGCTCATCGAGCGCGCCGACGTGCTGATCGAGAGTTTTCTCCCCGGCACGCTGGAGACCATGGGCCTGGGGCCGCAGGTGCTGCTCGCGCGCAATGCGGGCATCGTCGTGGTGCGCATTTCCGGCTGGGGGCAGGACGGGCCCTACAAGAATCGGCCCGGCTTCGGCACTCTGGTCGAAGGCATGTCGGGCTTCGCCGCGAAGACCGGCTTCGCGGACCGCGAACCGGTGTTGCCGCCGCTCGCGCTCGCGGACATGATCGCGGGGCTCTATGGCTCCTTCGCCGTCATGACGGCGCTGCGGCATCGCGATGCCGGCGGCGGCGGCCAGGTGATCGACCTGCCTCTGCTCGATCCGATGTTCTCGGTGCTCGGTCCGGAGGCCGCGATTTACCAGCTGACGCACAAGATCAAGCCGCGCACCGGCAGCCGCTCCAGCACCGCCAGTCCGCGCAACGTGTTCCCGACCAAGGACGGGCGCTGGATTTCGATGTCGGCTTCGATGCAGGCGATGGTCGACCGGCTGTATCGGGTGCTGGGCGTGCCGGAGATGCTGGACGATCCGCGCTTTCGCACCAATGCCGACCGCGTGGCCAATGCCGAGGCGAGCGAGGCGCCGATTCGCGCTTTTATTGCCGCGCACACGCTGGCCGAAGGCATGGCGTTCTTCCAGAAGCACGGGATCACCGCCGCGCCGGTCTACGACATCGACCAGTTCATGGCCGACCCGCATGTGCAGGCGCGGGGCATCGTCGTCGACCTGCCGGACAAGGACATGGGCACGATACCGATGCACGCGGTGGTGCCGCGCCTGTCCGCCTCTCCGGGTGCGCTGCGCCGCCCGGCGCCGGAACTGGGCGAGCATACCGCCGAGGTGCTGGGTCGTCTCGGCTTGGATGCGGCCGCGCAGCAGGAATTGGCGCGCCGCAAAGTCATCTGAGCGTGGCGCTCGGGCAAGAACCGAATCTGAATCCAAGGAACAATAATCTTACTGCGTCAATAAA
>JAJZUN010000161.1 GCA_021848555.1 Pseudomonadota bacterium
GACAAGCAGTAAGAGTGCTGCGGTTTTCTAGCCCGCTTTGCCCGGCGCTTCGAAATACGCCTCGTACAGCAGGTCGAAGGTCATTTCGGTTTCGGCGAGCAGCTGGTCCTCGTTCTCGGTGCGGCGCGCGGCGCCCTGCAGCAGCGTCTGCACCCCGGCGGCTTCGGCCACCTTGGTCTCGCCTGCGTTGAGCGCATGAATGAGCGTGCCGATGCGCGCCAGAGCGCTGTTCTTCTCCAGCTTGAAGCCGGCGAGGATTTCCTCGAAGGTGACTTTTTCCCTGCTGTTGCAGAACGTCGCGCCCTGGTAGCCGTAGCTGATCGCGGTGGCGGGACATTCCTGGTTCTTGTCCAGCCACAGCAGCTTCGCCTCCGGGTCGATGAAGCGCCGGATCAGCCAGGCCGAAGCGAGCTTGTCGGCCCACAGGGGTTTGCGCGTCGCCCACACCCGCTGCAGATACAGCTTGCCGGTGGTATCGAGCGCGCCGGCTTTCTTCGGTGCTTCGGGGAACATCAGCGCATGCACCGCCTGCTCGGCTTTCTCCAGCGCGCGCGCTGCACGCGCCTTGGCCTCCGACGGAAAGAAATCCAGCGTGCTGATGATCTTGAAGTCGCGCTTCTGCTTGGCGAGCAGGCGCATGATCGACCCGGGATCGGACACGCCGAAGCCGGAGCGCAGGCTGTCCACCGTCTTGATCAGCTCCTCGTACTTGTGCGTGCGGTCGAACAGGCCGAGAAACTGCTGCGTTTGCGCTTCGTCCAGGCTGTAGACCGAGAGCAGGTGGGCCGAGCCGCTGATGCGCGCAACGTGCTCGGACAGGCTGGACAGGCCTTGGCGTGCGGCTGGCGTGTCGGGCAGCAGGAACACGCCGTCGCGCAGCACCGCGCAGCCGAGCGATTCGAGCGTGCGCAGCACGCTCATGCGCGCCGCCGGGTCGTCGGTGGGCAGGCTGGTGATATAGGCGAGCCATTGCGTTGTTCCGGCTCTGGCGCCGTCCGTGGCCATGGCTATCGTCCCGGCCGGGCGCGCCGGGGCCGCGTTAATGGGACATCGTTTGCCGCAGCCGCATGGCCCATGCTTGCACCTTTCCGATGCCCGATTTTATCAATTGCGGCAAGATTGTTCCAGCCAAAAGGCCGCCAAAAGATCGCCAAAAGGCCGCCAATCAGCCGGCCTTATCAGCAAATCAAAATCTCTGGCTTGTGAGTGCGCCCGCCACTGCGCACAATGATCGCAATTTGCTGCCGCATGCCTGCTCGTTCAGCCTGCGGCCTGGCCATCAATCCAGTTCGGAAAAGAGGCAAGCTCATGTCCAAACTAGTCCATCCGCATGGAGAGGGATCGCTCAAGCCTTTGCTGCTCGCCGGCGCTGCGCTGAAAGCGGAACTCGCGCGGGCGCAAAAATTGCCGCGGCTGCGCGTGTCCTCGCGCGAAAAGGGCGACCTCATCATGCTCGGCATCGGCGGCTTCACCCCGCTCGAAGGCTTCATGACCCAGCTCGACTGGGAGGGCGTGTGCGACGGCTACCGCATGGCGAGCGGCCTGTTCTGGCCGATTCCGATCACGCTGTCCGCGGACAAGGCGGCCGCTGCGGGCATCAAGACCGGCAGCGAACTCGCGCTCGTCGATCCCGATTCGGACGAGATCCTCGCGACCATCGAGGTGACCGAGAAATACGCGATCGACAAGGCGCACGAGTGCATGTCGGTGTTCCGCACCGCCGACGAGGCGCATCCGGGCGTGAAGATGGTGATGGCGCAGGGCGACGTCAACCTTGCCGGTCCGGTCCACGTGCTCTCCGACGGCGGCTTCAAGGCCAAGTACGGCGCGCTGTTCATGACGCCGGCCGAGACCCGCGCCGAATTCGAACGCCTGGGCTGGTCGAAGGTGGCGGCGTTCCAGACGCGCAACCCCATGCACCGCTCGCACGAGTACCTGGCCAAGGTGGCGATCGAAACCTGCGACGGCGTGCTGGTGCATTCGCTGCTCGGAGCGCTCAAGCCGGGCGACATCCCGGCCGAGGTGCGCACCCACGCAATCTCCGTGCTGATGGACAAGTATTTCCTCAAGAACACGGTGGTGCAGGCGGGCTATCCGCTCGACATGCGCTATGCCGGCCCGCGCGAAGCGCTGCTGCACGCGCTGTTCCGCCAGAACTACGGCTGCTCGCACCAGATCGTCGGCCGCGACCACGCCGGCGTGGGCAGCTATTACGGCCCGTTCGACGCGCACCATATTTTCGACCAGATTCCGCAAGGGTCGCTGGAAACGCAGCCGCTCAAGATCGACTGGACGTTCTGGTGCTACCAGTGCGGCGGCATGGCCTCCGCGCGCACCTGCCCGCACGAAGAGAAGGACCGCCTGAACGTCTCCGGCACCAAGCTGCGCAAATGGCTGTCCGAGGGCAGCCCGGTGCCCGCGGAATTCAGCCGGCCGGAGGTGCTCGCCATTCTGCAGAAATATTACGCCGCGCTCGAAGCGCACGAAAAAGTCGAAGTGAAGCTCGCGGGTCACTCCGCGCGCTAGCCAAGAAACCGCTGTATGAATATGTGTTCGTTTTTTTCCTAGGAGGTAGTAACGATGCCGACATTCGTCCGTACCGAAAAATGCGACGGCTGCAAGGGGCAGGACAAAACCGCTTGCATGTACATCTGCCCGCACGATCTGATGCATCTGGACCGGGACGGTTCCGTGACCGGCCATGCAATGAAGGCCTACAACGTCGAACCCGAGCAGTGCTGGGAGTGCTATTCCTGCGTCAAGATCTGTCCGCAGAACGCGATCGAGTGCCGCCATTACGCCGACATCGTGCCGCTGGGCGCATCGGTGCAGCCCCTGCGCGGAACAGATTCCATCATGTGGACCATCAAATTCAGGAACGGCACCATGAAGCGCTTCAAGTTCCCGATCCGCACCACGCCGGAAGGCTCGGCCGATCCCTACGGCGGCAAGCCGAAGGCGAACATGGCCGACATCGCGAATGACGCGGTGCTGTTCACCAAGGGCTTGCACGCGGGCGACCGCAGTCAGTTCGTCAAAGGCTAAGCAAATTAATTTTTCCGCGGCAGGGCGCTCCAGAGTCGGGCGCAGCCGTTCATGAAGGGGCAAGCAATGGCTGAATACGTTTTTGGCAATCCGGAAATCGTCGAAGAAGAAGTCGACATGCTCATCATCGGCGGCGGCATGGCCGCCTGCGGCACCGCATTCGAAGTGCCGCGCTGGATCGAAGGCACCGACCTCAAGGTGAAGCTGGTGGACAAGGCCGCGCTGTCGCGCTCGGGCGCGGTGGCGCAGGGGCTGTCGGCGATCAACACCTACCTCGGCGAGAACGACCCCGCCGACTACGTGCGCTACGTGCGCAACGACCTCATGGGCATCGTGCGCGAAGACCTGATTTACGACGTCGGCCGCCATGTGGACGACTCGGTGCACAATTTCGAGGACTGGGGCCTGCCGATCTGGAAGGCGCAGGGCGACGAGGAAAAACCGCTGCGCTCAGGCGGCAAGCCGGTGCGCTCCGGCCGCTGGCAGATCATGATCAACGGCGAATCCTACAAATGGATCGTGGCCGAGGCGGCGAAGAAGGCGCTAGGCATGGACAAGATCCAGGAGCGCGTGTTCATCGTGCGCCTGATCAACGACAAGAACGACCCGACCCGCATTGCGGGGGCGGCGGGCTTTTCGGTGCGCGAGCACAAGCTCTACATCTACAAGTTCAAGGCCTGCATGCTCGCCGCCGGCGGCGCGGTCAACGTGTTCCGTCCGCGCTCGGTGGGCGAAGGTGGCGGGCGCGCTTGGTTCCCGGTGTGGAATGCCGGTTCGACCTATTCGATGGCGGCCGAAGCCGGCGCCGAGATGACGATGATGGAAAACCGCTTCGTGCCGGCGCGCTTCAAGGACGGTTACGGCCCGGTGGGAGCCTGGTTCCTGCTGTTCAAGGCCAAAGTAATGAACGGCATGGGCGAGGACTACAACGCGCTGCGCGGCGACAGCATCAAGGACGAAAAGCGCTTCGGCAAGTACGGCCAGGGCGTGCCGGGCACCTGCCTGCGCAACCACATCATGCTGGAAGAGATGATCAACGGTCGCGGCCCGATTTTCATGGACACGCCGGCAGCGCTCGCCAAGCTGGGCGAGAAAATGACGCCGAAGGAATTGAAGCACCTCGAGGCCGAGGCGTGGGAGGACTTCCTCGACATGACCATCAGCCAGTGCGGCATCTGGGCCGGCGAGAACATCGAGCCGGAAAAAACCATGTCGGAGATCATGCCGACCGAGCCCTACCTGCTGGGTTCGCACTCCGGCTGCGCCGGCCTGTGGGTGTCCGGTCCGACCGACCTGCCCGGCGTGCCCAAGGAATGGTCCTGGGGCTATCGCAGCATGACCACGGTGAAGGGCCTGTTCTCGGCCGGCGACGGCGTCGGCGCCTCGGGCCACAAGTTCTCCTCGGGTTCGCACGCCGAAGGGCGCATCGCCGGCAAGGCGATGGTCAAGTACTGTCTCGACAACAAAGACTGGAAGCCCGAGCTCGAGCGCAGCACGCAGGAGCTCGTGGACGAGATCTACCGCCCGGTGCGCACCTTCCTCGAGCACAAGGACTACACCACCGCGATCGACGTCAATCCGAACTACATCACGCCCAAGATGCTGCAGTTCCGGCTGCAGAAGATCATGGACGAGTACGTGGCCGGCGTGGGGACCTACTACCGCACCAACAAGAAAATGCTGCAGGTGGCGGAATTCAAGCTCGAGATGCTGAAGGAAGACTCGCTCAAGATGCGCGCCAAGGACCTGCACGAGCTGCTGCGTGCCTGGGAGAACTACCACCGCATCATGTCCGCCGAGGCGCACATGAAGCATATCCAGTTCCGCGAGGAAACCCGCTATCCGGGCTTCTATTACCACATGGACTACAATTACATCGACGACGAGAACTGGAAATGCTTCAGCAACTCCACCTATGACAAGAAGACCAAGAAGTGGACGCTGAAGAAGGTCCCGTACACTCAGGTTATCAAGTAGCCTCTGCGCCGATCAGGCGCTAGTCCTTCGGGGGTCTGGGTATAATCTACCCAGACCCCCTTGTTTTAGGGACCGCCCGCACGGGAAACCTGCGCGGGCTGTTTCAAGGCTCGTGCCTCGCGATGCGCCGCAATACCAGCGCTGGGCGGAGGCTGGCCGCACAATCGGACACCAATATGAGTACCGACATACCGCTCCCACTTCCCGAATCCGCTCCGGACCAGGCCGCGATCAAGGAATACAGCGACCCAAGCCCGATGACGCCGGTCCAGCCGGTGCAGTTCGGTCTGGACGACACGTTCCAGTTCAGCTGCCACAAGGGCATCGCCTGTTTCAACAAGTGCTGCCAGAACATCGACATCATGCTTGCGCCCTACGACATCCTGCGCCTGAAAAAGCGCCTCGGGATTTCGTCGCGCGACTTCATCGACAACTTCACGCGCGATTTCCAGATGGACGGCCACGGCATGCCCGGGCTCAAGCTCGCGACCAGGGATGAATCGCCGGCGTGCGTGTTCCTCACGCCCGAGGGCTGCGGCGTGTACGCCGATCGTCCCTCCGCCTGCCGCTACTACGCGCTCGGGCTCCTGTCGATGCGCAAGAAGGACTCGCCCACCGACGAAGATTCGTATTTCGTGGTGAAAGAAGACCATTGCCTCGGCCACCTCGAGCCGAAGACGCAGACGGTGCGCGAATACCGCAAGGAACAGGGACTGGAGGACTACGACGCGATCAATCGTGAATGGCGCCAGATCGTGCTGAAAAAACGCTCCAGCGGCCCGACCGTGGGCAAGCCCTCCGAGCGCAGCATGGAGCTGTTCTTCCTCGCGAGCTACAACCTGGACGGCTTTCGCGAATTCATGACCAGTCCCGGCTTCACCGAGCTGTTCGAGCTCGATCCCGCGGAAGCGCAGCTGCTGCGCGAAAACGACGAGCAGCTGCTGCGCTTTGCCTTCCGCTTCCTCAAGCAGGCCCTGTTCGGGGAGATCACCATCCCGCTGCGCGCCGACGCGGCGGACAAGCGGCGCGAGCGCTATCGGCAAAGAGTGGAGCAGCTCGAGCGCGAAGCGGCAGAACGCAAGTCGATGGATCAGGACGCGCAGTACGAGAGCCTGAAGCACGAGGGCAGGGACGACGAATGAACGGTCTGCGAACCCCTGCGTAGGGCCGAGTGGTCAAGTTCTGACGCGGCACATGTGATGGTAGTTTGCCTCTCCGATCCAAAATGGCCGGATTCGGCCAAGACCGGCCGCGTGTGTACATTTTGCTAAGCGGCCGCTGCGATCGCGGGTCGATTAGACAATGATTCTGAAAAACAGTATCTTGGCCCATACGAGGGGGCATAACATGCGTCGTATGCGGCATAACAACGCGTTGCGTCGGTCTGGGGTCCGTCAACGCCTTGATTCTATGGCGCAGTCGAGAACCGGGGTGATCAGAGCGCCATGTTATTCGGCATTTCGGTGCTTGATATTGCGTTAGGCATTATGGAAACGTCGACAGCACAAGCTATCAAATTGGCAATTGT
>JAJZUN010000162.1 GCA_021848555.1 Pseudomonadota bacterium
TGATGAAAGTCCGCCCGATGTAGCGGTTCTTGACGAAGCCCTCGCGGTAGGACAAGCCCAGGTTCAAGGCAAGCTGCATGGCGCTGGGGCGGCTGGAATCCGGAATCGGAATCACCACGTCGATGTCCAGGTGCGAGTACTGCGTCCTGATTTTCGCCGCCAGCTGCTCGCCCATGTGCAGCCGCGTCTCGTACACCGACACCCCGTCCATGAGCGAATCCGGGCGCGCGAGATAGACGTATTCGAAGATGCAGGGGTTGAGCGAAGTCTTGCCGGCGCACTGGCGGCTGAAGAAATTGCCTTCTTCATCGATGAAAACAGCCTCGCCGGGCGCAACGTCGCGCACGATCTGGAACCCCAGGGTGTCCAGGGCCACCGATTCCGATGCCACCAGATACTCGTAGCCTTTGCCGGTGTCGACGCGTCCGATCACCAGCGGCCGTATGCCGTAGGGATCGCGAAACGCGAGCAGGCCGTAGCCCGCTATCATCGCCACCACGGCATAGGCGCCGCGGCAGCGCCGGTGCACCGCGGCCACCGCGGTAAAAATGATCTGCGGGTCGAGCTTGTAGTTGGTCGATGCCTCCTGCAACTCGTGCGCGAGCACGTTCAGCAGCACTTCCGAATCCGAGTTGGTATTGATGTGCCGCAGATCCTGGCGGAACATCTCCTGCTTCAGGCTCTCCGAATTGGTGAGGTTGCCATTGTGGCCGAGGACGATGCCGAAGGGCGAGTTGACGTAGAACGGCTGCGATTCTGCTGCACTGGAAGGCGAGCCCGCAGTCGGATAACGGCAGTGGGCGATGCCCATGTTGCCGGGCAGAGCGCGCATATTGCGGGTATGGAATACGTCGCGCACCAGGCCGCCGCCCTTGTGCATGTGGAAAGTCTGCCCTTCGGAGGTGGCGATACCGGCTGCATCCTGGCCGCGATGCTGCAGCACCAGCAGCCCGTCATAGAGCAGCTGGTTCACCGGGGTCCTTGCCACTACACCGAGAATCCCGCACATGGTTTCACCTGTAACGGATGCGTTGCGCTAAATCTTTGGGCAATGCCGGCCTGGCGGCCAGCACCGCGGTTTCAACCGGTCCGGACAACACCGCCTCGCGCCAGAACGGCTCCTTCGGCAAGTTCGTCAATCCGGCGAACATGACCCCGACGAATACGATCACCGCTCCGCGCGCGAGGCCGAACAAGCCGCCCACAGCGCGGTCGGTGAAACCCAGGCCCGCCGCGTGAAACAGCTTTGCCAGCAGCAAGCCGGTTAGTCCCGAGAGCAGCAACACCCCCAGGAAAATCACCAGGTAGGCAATGACCGCTCTCAGCATGTGCGACAAACTCGCGGGCAGCCACTGTGCCAATTCCTGCGCGAACAGCCCGGACAGGATCAACGCGGCCGCCCACCCCGCGAGTGCGGCAATTTCCCGCACCACACCACGAAATACCGCCAACAGCACCGACAGGCCCACGATGGCGATTACCGCGTAGTCGAACCACGTCATCGGCTCACGACGGCGCCTGGCTTGAGCCCCATCGCTGCCAGCTTGGTTCTCGCCTTCTCGGCGGCGTCCTTGCTCGCGAACGGCCCGGCACGCACGCGCGTCAACTCGCCCTTGCTGGTCTTGACCGGCTCAGTATAGGACTTTACCCCCGCAGCCGTAAGCTTGCTCCGCAGCTGGGTTACGTTCTTCTTGTCGGAGAACGCGTCGAGGCTGACCACCCAAGCCTGATCATTCGGCGCAGCCGGCGCGCGGGCCTCGTCGCTCTTGACCGGGGCTTTGGCCGGCGCCTTGACCGGCTCGGGCGCCGCTGCGGGCTCCGCTATGACCGCAGGGGACGTTGCTTTGACCGCAGGGGGCGCTGCAGGGCCCGGAGGCGGCTCGGCTTTGGCTGCAGCGGTTTCTGCTTTCTTCTCGGCTGCGGGCGCGACCGGCACCACGGGTGCGGGCGGCAGGACACGGGTGTTGAAACTGCCGGCGTCCTGACTCGGTATCTGCACGCTGAGCGGCGGGCCCGCCGGGCTGGGCTCCTTGTCCAGAATGAGCGGCAGAATGATGACCACGAAGGTCACCAGGGCGATGGCGCCGACGAGGCGGCGCCGGGCTCGCCGTTTCAGCTGCAGCGCTTCTTCGTTTTCCGCCATCTACGCCTTAGAGTTCATTTCAATATGAGGAAATGTGTCCCTTCATGTTCCTCTGTCCAAAGGGCCGTTTCGCCGATGCTGAAACCGCCTCTAAGACGCTCCCCGGACAGCGATCACGGCCGCCACGGTATGAAAAGATCCGAACACGACAATTCTACCATTTTCAGCCGCGCCGCTGCATGCAGCGGCATAGGCTTGAGCCGGATTTTCGAACTCGCGCACCGCGTCCATCCCCTGTTGCCGCAGCAACTGCGCCAGCTCCGCCGACTGCGCGCCGCGTGGCGGCGGCAAGGTGCAGACAAACCACCGGTCTATGCGCCCCGCCAGCGCCCTCACCACACCGGCGATATCCTTGTCACGCAACATGCCGAATACCGCCGTGGTTCCCGAGCAAGGCCCGAGTTCGGACAGATTTTGTGCCAGGACTCCGGCCGCCTGCGGGTTGTGCCCCACATCCAGCACCAAGGCCGGGTGTCCGGGCAGCAGCTGAAACCGCCCGGGCAATTCGACCTCGGACAATCCCTGGCGCAGGTGGCGCAGGGAAACGGGCAGGCGTTCGCCCAGCGTTTCCAAAGCCATCAGCGCCGCGCTTGCATTTTGCAGTTGATTGCGTCCGCGCAATGCCGGCCAGGGCAGGCTGGACTTCGTGCCCGCGGGTCCCCAGAACGACCACTGCTCGCCCGCGGTCTCGCAGCCGAATTCGTGCCCGAAACGCAACAGCCGCGCCCCGATCGCCCGCGCATGCGCCAGCACCGAGGCGGGCGCCTCGGGGTCGGCGAGCACTGCCGGTTTGCCGGCGCGAAATATGCCGGCCTTTTCATGTCCGATGGCCTCGCGCGTGGCGCCGAGATAGTCCATGTGATCCAGCCCGACACTGGTGACTATGGCGCAATCGGCGTCAAATACATTCACCGCGTCCAGGCGCCCGCCCATGCCGACTTCGAGCACCAGCACATCGACCGCGCTGCGCAGGAACAGGTCCACTGCGGCAAGCGTGCCGAATTCGAAATAGGTCAGGCGCGTGTCGCCCGCATTTTCGGTCCGCGCCGCCTCGACGCGGTCAAACGCCGCGACCAGCGCGGCGTCATCGGCTTCGCGCCCCGCGATCCGCACCCGTTCGTTGTAGTGCAGCAGGTGCGGCGACGCATACAGGCCGACGCGGTAGCCCGCGGCCGTGAGCATGGATTCCAGCATGGCACAGGTCGAGCCCTTGCCGTTGGTGCCCGCCACGGTGATCACCGGCACGCGCGGTATCAAACCCATTGCGCTGCGTACGCGTTCGACCCGGTCCAGCCCGAGCGCGATACTCTGCGGATGCTGCTGCTCGATGTAGGCGAGCCAGCCGGCGAGATCTCTTGTCACTTGAGAATCGAGTGTTGACCTAATTGAAATTGCAATGTTGCGCGGACGAGAAACCGTCCGCGCGGATCGCGGATTGCGCACGGACGAAAAGCCGTCCGTGCGCAATCCGTGATCTTGCACAAAAACAAGCCCAAACTGTTGTGGCTTCTATCCATAACCGTGATTTGGGTACGGATGTGCCTTTCATCCGTACCCAAATCACGGTTGGCGCGCGTAGCGCGCAATGCCTGCTACTCGCATGTGACAGTACTTAGAGGCCATTTCAGAATTACCGAAATGGCCCCTGATATAGGGGAGCACGAGGGGATGCGCCCCGAAGGTCTCGATCCCCCTTGAGGGGAAAGTCCCCGTAAGGGATATCCCCTCGTTTTGAAATAAGCTCTTACGATGTCGCATATGACGCGCTCAGATGTTCTCTGGTGGGATGCGCATCAACAGCGTGATCAGCTGCGCCAGACGGTCGCGCATCTGGCGCCGGTCGACAATCATGTCGATGGCGCCTTTTTCCATCAGGAATTCGGCACGCTGAAAACCCTCAGGCAGTTTCTCGCGCACGGTCTGTTCGATCACGCGCGGACCGGCGAAACCGATCAGCGCCCTGGGCTCGGCGACGATCACATCACCGAGCATGGCGAAACTCGCCGACACGCCGCCCATGGTGGGGTCGGTGAGCACGGAGATAAATGGCAGCTTGCGTGCCGCGAGTTGCGTCAGCACGGCAGTCGTCTTGGCCATTTGCATCAGCGACAGCAGTCCTTCCTGCATGCGCGCACCGCCGGTGGCGGTGAAGCAGACGAAAGGCAGATTCTGCTCTACGCACACCTTCACGCCGCGCACGAAGCGCTCGCCTACCACCGAGCCCATCGATCCGCCCATAAAATCGAACTCGAACACCGCAGCGACCAGCGGGATATTCTTGATCGCGCCCTGCATCACGATCAGGGCGTCGGTCTCCCCGGTCTGGCGCCGCGCCTCTTCGAGACGGTCGGCGTAGCGCTTGCTGTCCTTGAACTTCAGGCTGTCCACCGGCAACACCTCGGCGCCGATCTCGAACCGGCCCTCGGCGTCGAGCAGCATGTCGATGCGCGCGCGCGCCGAAAGGCGGTTGTGGTAAGCGCATTTGGGGCAGACGTTGAGGTTTTTTTCCAGGTCCGTGGCGTACAGCACCGCATCGCAGGAAGCGCATTTGATCCACAGGCCTTCCGGAACGGCGCGCTTGCTCGGGCCGATCGAGCGGTTGATCTTGGGCGGCAGCAGTTTCTGCAGCCAGTTCATTTTGCGTCCAGCGCTGCGCGTATTTCCTGAATGAACTTGCTCGCGCGCTGCAGTTGCTGCCCCGCCGGGGCGCCCTCCATCTGCTCGATGATGGCGCTGCCGATGACCACCGCATCGGCGAACTGCGCCACCGCGGCGGCCGTGGCGGCATCGCGGATACCGAAACCCACGCCCACCGGCAGCTTGGTCTCGCGGCGGATGTGGGGAATCCTTTCGGCCACACCGCTTAGATCGAGGTGCCCGGCCCCGGTAACGCCTTTGAGCGAAACGTAGTACAGATAACCGCTGGCCAGCCTGACGACCTCGGCGATGCGCGCGTCGCTCGAGGTCGGCGCAAGCAGAAAAATCAGGTCCATGCCGTGGCCGCGCACCAGGGAAGCGAAGGACTCGCACTCCTCCGGCGGATAGTCGACCACCAGCACTCCGTCCACGCCCGCGTTCTGCGCCTCCTGCACGAAGCGCTCGGCTCCCATCGACTCGATCGGATTGGCATAGCCCATCAGCACCACCGGCGTGGCCGGATTCGTCGCGCGAAATTCGCGCACGAAGCCGAGCACCCGATCCAGGCCCACGCCGTGTTTCAGCGCGCGATCGCTGGCGCGTTGGATTACCGGACCATCGGCCATCGGGTCGGAGAACGGCACGCCGAGTTCGATCACGTCCGCGCCGGCCGCAACCAGAGCATGCATCAGCGCCACGGTCATGCCGGGTTCGGGATCGCCCGCGGTGACAAAGGGAATCAGCGCCTTGCGTCGGCGTACGGCGAGTTGTTCGAATACGCTTTGGATGCGTGACATCAGGGTTTCACAGTACAGAGGAAAGACCGGTTGCTTCGCGCCGCGCGGTTTGCGTGACGCCCAGAGCCCGGGCGACACGCTTTTCCACGATGGCGAAATAATCGGGGTTGAGTTCGAATCCGGCGAATCGGCGCCCGTTCCGGAGCGCCGCCACCGCCGAGGTCCCGCTACCCATGAAGGGATCGAGCACGGTGCCGCCGGCAGGGCAACTTGCCAGCACCATGCGCTCGATGATCTCCAGAGGCTTTTGCGTCGGATGATCCTCGCGCTCGCCGTGCTGCCGGTGCAGGCGCGACACGCTCCACACATCCTTCGGGTTGTAGCCGACTTCCAGCCATTTCTTGCCCACGAAAATGGAACGCGAGCGCGCTTTCTTGGTTTCCGCGTCGTAGGGTATGCGCACCGCGTCGACGTCGAAATAGTAGTCGCGCGACTTGACGAAGAATCCGATGTTGTCGTGCACCGACGAGAATTTTCGCGTGCTGCCGCCCATGCTCGGCACCCTGCGGTCCCAGATGATTTCGTTCACCATGGCAAGGCGCGTCTTGAGATGGCTGAATACCTCCGGACTGTGCTGCCAGGTGAGAAACACGTACAGGCTGCCGCTCGCCTTCAGCTTGGGCACCACCGCGTCTACCCAGCGCCGGCTCCAGGCGAGGTATTCGTGCGCGTCCAGACGATCGGAGTCGTTGCCGTAATCCTTGCCCAGGCCATAGGGCGGGTCGGCGATGACCAGGTCGACCGATGCGTCGGCCACGCGGTCTATCCCGCAGAGGGCGTCTTCGTTGTAGAGCAGCACGCTCATCTCGAATCGGCTCAGAACGTGAGCCCGGATTTCTCGGCCACCGTGTGCATGTCCTTGTCGCCGCGGCCGGACAGATTCACCAGCAGGATCTTGTCCTTGGACATATCCGGTGCGATCTTCGCGGCATGCGCCAGCGCGTGGCTCGATTCCAGGGCCGGGATGATGCC
>JAJZUN010000163.1 GCA_021848555.1 Pseudomonadota bacterium
CCGATCTGCCTCCATCGCCAGGCACATGGCATTGCGCATGTCCTGCAGCGTGTCCACGGGCGGCACCGGGAAGTAACCGCCTTTCACCGGCGCGCGGTGCGCCATGTTGCCGCCTTCATATTCCTTGCCCGTGGACCAGGGGGCTTCTTCGGATTCGATTTTCACGAAACAGCCGGACATGTCCACGTTCCAGGTCACCGAATCGAAAACGAAGAACTCGGGCTCGGGACCAAAGTAGGCGGTGTCGCCCAGGCCGGTGGATTTGAGATAAGCCTCCGCGCGTTTCGCGATCGAGCGCGGGTCGCGATCATAACCCTTGCCGTCGGAAGGCTCGATCACGTCGCAAGTGATATTGAGCACGGTTTCGTCGGTGAACGGGTCCAGGCGCGCGGTATCGGCTTCGGGCATCAGCAGCATGTCCGAGGCCTCTATCCCCTTCCAGCCGGCGATAGACGAACCGTCGAAAGCGTGGCCGTCTTCGAATTTGTCCATGGTGAACTGCTTGGCGGGAACCGATACATGTTGTTCCTTGCCTTTGGTGTCGGTGAAACGCAGATCGACGAACTTCACCTCCTTGTCCTTGATCTGCTTCAATACGTCGGCTGGGGACAGAGCCATTTATATCTCCTCGAAAAGCGGTTAATGACAATAGATAGGGGAAAACGGAGGGTATACAGCAGAAAACATGCCATCCGACGAAATGCGAGCAGAGCATTGTGCCATAAGAAAAGTCGGCTTGCGAATAGGCGCAGAAACGCTCCTTTATAGTGCAAATAGCTATTTTCCGCACCGATATTGTGCGCGCCCACCCCGATGCGCATATCCATCTTCCGGCTTCAGCCGTATACTCCCGATCCCAATTGTTTAGAAACAGGTCTCCATGGACAACCCCGACGCAATTCTCGCCCGGGCGCGCGCGCGCGCGCAGCAAATGAGCCTGCCCTATGCCGGCGCATTGCTTCCGGAAGAGGCGCATGCGCTGCTGCAAAGTTTACCCGAAGCCAAACTAGTCGATGTGCGCACCCGCGCCGAACTGGAATGGGTGGGCCGGGTCCCCGGAAGCCTGGCGGTCGAATGGAATACCTGGCCCGGCGGCGGGCGCAATCCCAATTTCGTCGCGGAATTCGAAACCTTGGTCGGCAAGGACATGATTGCCCTGTTCCTGTGCCGCAGCGGCGTGCGCTCGCACCACGCCGCCATCGCCGTGACCAAAGCCGGCCACGGCCAGGCCTACAATGTGTTGCAGGGCTTCGAGGGCGACAAGGACCAGAACGGTCAGCGCAACATCTTGGGCGGATGGCGCGCCGCAGGACTGCCCTGGACGCAAAATTGACTCGGACGTGACGAGTAGCGGCTAAGAATTCGTTTCAAAATGAGGGGATATCCTCCGAGGGGACTTTCCCCTCAAGGGGGATCGAGACTTTCAGGGCGCCTCCCCTCATACTTCCCTATATTGGCTCGTTGCAAAACGCATTTTGCAACGGGTTCTAAGGCGCCGCGGCGACGCTAGGCGCAGGCCACCGTCGGCACACCAAATCACATGCGCGCCAGATTACAGCGGCACCAGCCCCGCGCGATCCAGAAGGATTTCGGCACTGTCGTTCCAGACTGACATTTTCACTATTTTTCCGTGGGCGAGTACATAGCGGTCCACATAGCGGTTGCCCTCGAACGGCGTTCCGTCCGGCCACTCTCCGTACAGGGTGCCGATGTTGTAGACTACGGTTTCTTCCGCTGTCCCGCCTGCAACGACTTCGGTGCGCTCGAATTTTTTCTTTACCCACTTGTAGCGCCCCTTGTTGAACGCCGACGCCTCAGCCGGGTCTTTCATTTTGCGACCCCCGGTGAAGGTGATGTCGAAGTTCGGCCCAACGAAGGCCTTGGCTGCTACCGGGTCCGGAATCATGTGCGCGGTGAGGTAGGCCTCGACGATTTCTGCAGGACTGGAAGGCATGGTGAACTTTCTGTAAGTGAAAGCGAGAATTGTAGCAAGGAGCGGACCGAAGAGCATTGGCACACAGCTTGCTTGAGAATTTGTATATTTCTACAACCACATGGAGCACAAGACATGATCGCAGACAAGATTCCTTTCGCCGCCCGCCGAGGCTTCCTCGTGTTCAGCGCTGCGCTCGGGCTGGCGTTGGCGCTGCCCGCGCAGGCGCAGGAGACCATCAAGATCGGCCTGGTCACCGCTCTCTCCGGGCAATCCGCGCGAGCCGGTGAAGCCATCACCCGCGGGCTGAGCATCGCCATAGACGAATTGAACGCCAAGGGTGGCGTTCTGGGGCGCAAGTTCGAACTGGTCCGCCGCGACGACGAAGCGACGCCGGCAAAAGGCGTGATCGCCGCACGCGAGTTGATATTCAAGGAAAAGGTCACTGTGCTGTTCGGCGGCCTGGACACCCCGGTGTCTATGGCCATAGTGCCCATAGTCAACGCGGAGAAAGTGCCGTTCATGGGACCCTGGGCCGCCGGCACGGCGATCACCCAGAATAAAGCCAATCCCAATTTTGTGTTCCGCGTCTCGGCCGTGGACGAGATCGTCGACAAAGCCATGCTGCAATACGCGCAGAAGAATTTCAATTCGAAGAAACCGGGGATGATCCTGATCAACAACCCCTGGGGCGAATCGAACGAGAAGGGCCTTAGTGCCGCGCTCGCCGCCAAAAGCATCAAGGCTGCCGGCATAGAAAAATTCGAAAACAACGACGTCGATGTGGTGCCGCAACTCACCCGCCTGAAGGAGGCCGGCGCCGATACCCTGTTCCTGGTCGGCAATGTCGGGCCGTCTTCGCAGGTGGTCAAGTCGCTGGACCGCATGGGCTGGCAAGTGCCTATCGTTTCGCACTGGGGACCCGCAGGCGGCCGCTTCACCGAACTCGCCGGCCCGAGCGCGAAAAACGTGCATTTCATACAAACCTACAGTTTCTTCGGCAAGCAGTCGCCCGTAGGCAAAAAAGTGCTCAAGGCACTGATGGCCAAGTACCCGGACATCAAAGGCCCGGGCGACGTAACGCCGGCCGTCGGTGTGGCCAATGCCTACGATGCCATGCATTTGGTGGCCGCGGCGATTCAGAAAGCCGGCGGCACTGGCGGCGATGCCGTGCGGCAGGGTTTCTACAAGATCGACAGCTACGACGGCCTGATCAAGAAATACACCAAGCCGTTCACGCCGGATGTCCACGACGCAGTCAACGAGAATGACTATGTCTGGACGCATTTCATCGACAATCAGATTCTTCCGGTAGCGATGAAATAGCCCCGCCGCGGGCTCAGTGAATTACCCGCCCCGGCAGGGGCGGGAGCGGCCCGACTGCCATGCTAGTTACCTCCGCTTTAATCTCGGGCCTGGGCCTGGGCAGCATGTACGGCCTGCTCGCGCTGGGCTTTTACATCACCTATTCGGTTTCGAACACGGTGAATTTTTCCCAGGGCAGCTCGATGATGCTGGGCGCGGTGTTCGCCTATGCCTTCGCGGTCAAGCTGGGCTGGCCCCTGCCCTTGGCCGCCGTCGCGTCGCTGGCCCTGTGCGCGGTGTACGGCATCGTGGTCGAGTGGCTGGCCATACGGCCGTTTGCGCGACGTGGCTCCAACGCCTGGCTGATGGCGACCGTAGCCATCGGCATCGTCGCCGACAACCTCGTATTGTTCACCTTTGGCAAGGAGCCGCGCGGCTTTCCCATGCCGGCCGAGCTGGCCGGCTCGATACAGGTCTTCGGCGTCGGCGTCTCGCCACTGCAGCTGGCGATTCCGGTCGCGGGACTGGCCATGGCGGGACTGCTGCATGCATTCTCGCGCCGCACGCGTCTGGGCAAGGCTCTGCTTGCGGTAGTGCAGAACCGCGATGCCGCGAGCCTGATGGGCATCAACGTCGGACTGGCGATCACGGCCGCATTTGCGGTATCGACCGTGTTCGCCGGCGCCGCCGGCATTCTCATTGCTCCATTGTTCAACGTGCACTCGGACATGGGCACGCTGTTCGGACTGAAGGCCTTTGCCGTCGCCATACTCGGCGGCATTACCAGCGCCTGGGGGGTGATGCTCGCCGGTCTGCTGTTCGGCGTGATCGAAGCCCTGGTCACCGCCCTGCTCGGTTCGAGCTACACCCAGATCGTCAGCTTTACCCTGGTGATCGTCGCGCTCGCCCTCAGGCCCAACGGCCTGTTCGGACGCGCCGAAGTGAAGAAAGTATGAGCCCTCGCCTCAAGCCGCTGCCTACGGCCGCAGTCGCCGCCTGCCTGATAGCCGCGGCAGTATTCGCCAGCCTGGCCAACGGCTACTACGTATTCATCATCGCCACCATGGCGCTCACCGCCATCGTCGGCATAGGCCTGAACGTGCTGGTAGGGCTGACCGGACAGGTGTCCTTTGGCCATGTCGGTTTCTATGCCATAGGTGCCTACACGGTGGCGATCCTGACCACCGTGGCCAAAATGCCGTTCGCGCCGGCGCTGCTGCTCGCCGCACTGCTAGCGGGCCTGAGCGGCGCGCTGCTCGCCCTGCCTGCGCTGCGCGTGCGCGGACCCTATCTGGCGATGATCACTATCGCCTTCGGCTTCATCGTCGAAAACATCACGGTCGAATGGCGCAGCCTCACCGGCGGACAGAACGGCATCATGGGCATACCCTCGCCCGAAGCCTTCGGTGAAAGTTTCGGCGAGCGCGGCGTGGCGCTGCTTGCCATCTGCATAGTGGCAGTGCTGCTGTACGCGTTCTGGCGCCTGTCGGCGAGCAATTGGGGTAAGGCCATGCGCGGGGTGAAAGACTCCGAACTGGCGGCGGAGTCCATAGGCCTCAATCCGGTGGCGGTGAAAACCGTCGCCTTCGCACTGTCCGCGTTCTGCGCCGGCATCGCCGGCGGACTGTTCGCGCCCCTGTCCGGTTTCGTCACACCGTCCACATTCACCTTTTCCCAGTCGCTGCTGTTCGTGCTGGTGGTGGTCATAGGCGGCGCCGGCACGGTCACCGGCCCATTGGTAGGTGCCGCCGTGGTGGCACTGCTGCCTGAAGTGCTTTCCGGTCTGGCCGAGTACCGGCTGCTGTTTTTCGGCATCCTGCTCCTGCTGGTGTTGTGGATCGCCCCCGAAGGCATCGTCGGCGAGGCGTCGCGCCTGCTGCGCAGGAAAAAGCCGGGCATGAGCGCGGATGCCGGGGCGGCGGCGGCCCTGGCGCTCGCGCCCGCAACGCCGCTGCGCGTGGTGGTCGAGGCGCTCGCCATCGCGTTCGGCGGGGTCAGGGCGGTCAGCAATGTCGCGTTCAGCGCGGAACCCGGCAGGATCACCAGCCTGATCGGCCCCAACGGCGCCGGCAAGACCACGGTGCTCAATATGCTGGGCGGCTTCTATCAGCCGAACTCAGGCACCATCCGTCTGGGCGAGCGCGAGATCGCGGGCGAGGCGGCGCACGTGATCGCGCGCGCCGGCGTCGCGCGTACCTACCAGACCTCGCAGTTGTTCGGCAGCATGTCCGTGTTCGACAATCTGGCCATCGCGCGCTGCAAGGGCAAGCTCGGCGTCGCGCAGCGCGACACCCGCACCGCGGTGGAGGGCCTCGCCGCATTCGTCGGCTACCAGGGCGACCTCGCGCGCCGCGCGGCCGATCTGCCGCATGTGGACCGGCGCCTGATCGAGATCGCGCGCGCTCTGGCCACCGCACCGGGCGTGCTCCTGCTCGATGAGCCGGCCGCGGGACTGTCCGGCGAAGACAAGCAGCGCCTGGCGCAGCTGCTGCGGCGCATCGCCGACGGCGGCATCGCGCTGATCCTGGTCGAGCACGACATGTCCCTGGTGATGGACATCTCCGACCACGTGGTGGTGATCGACGCGGGCGTGTGCATTGCAGCCGGGCCGCCGGGGGAGGTGCAGCGCGACCCTGCGGTGAAGAAAGCCTATCTCGGCGAAGACGCAGGGCGCCCGTCCGCCCACCGGGCGGGAAACTTTGCGGCCGGCGCCGACTTGCTGGTGGTGGGTCGGCTGCAGGCCGGGTACGGCGCAGAGCCGGTGCTCAAGGGCATAGACCTCTCAGTGCGGGAAAACGAAATGGTCGCCGTGCTGGGCGCCAACGGCGCGGGCAAGTCCACCTTGATGCGCGCCCTGTGCGGCTTGCACCGGCCGATCTCGGGCGGCATCAGCCTGGCCGGACGCAGCCTGCAAGACTTGCCCGCGCACCGGGTGGTCGCGCACGGGGTCGCGCTGGTGCCCGAGGGCCGGCAGGTATTTCCGGAATTGACGGTGGAGGACAATATCCGCCTCGGCGCCTTCCTCCGGCGCGACCTCGAGGACAGCGAGATCGACGCCATGCTAGCTCGCTTCCCGCGCCTGCGCGAGCGCCTGCACCAGCGCGCGGGCCTGCTCTCCGGTGGCGAACAGCAGATGCTGGCGCTGGCCCGAGGCCTGATGTCGCGGCCGCGCCTGCTGCTCCTGGACGAGCCCTCGCTCGGCCTTGCGCCGGCGGTCATCAACGACCTGTTCGCGGTGCTCGACCGCCTGCGCGGCGAGCAGGTTACCATTCTGCTCGTGGACCAGATGGCCGGCTCGGCGCTGGC
>JAJZUN010000164.1:0-3062 GCA_021848555.1 Pseudomonadota bacterium
CGGGCATCAGCCGCCCTTGCCGAACAGGCCCTGCGGCCGCGCCAGCAACACCACTGCCATGAGCACATAAATCATCATGCCCGAGAGCTCCGGCAGCAGCTGCACGGCGCCGATTTGCAGCGTGAGCACCTTGCCGAACGTGTCCACCAGGCCGATCAGCAGCGCCGCCAGCATCGCGCCTTTGACCGAACCGATGCCGCCGATCACCACCACCACGAAACAGACGATCAGCACCTGATTGCCCATGCCGGGGAACACCGAAGCCACCGGCGCCGCGATCATGCCTGCGAACGCCGCCAGCGCTACACCGAGGGCGAATACCAGGCGATAGAGCAGATTGATATTGATGCCCAAGGCTTGCACCATTTCGCGGTTGGCCGCACCGGCGCGGATGGTCATGCCCAACCGCGTCTTCTGGATCAGCAGGTACATGCCGGCGGCGAGCACGATGCATACCGCCGACATCCACAGGCGATACACGGGGTAGCTCAGCGTCTCGGTCAGCGGGATCGAAGCGCGCAGCATTTCCGGTATCGCGACGCCGTGCACGTCGTCGCCGAAGACCACGCTGCGCAGTTCCTCGAATATCAGGATCAGGCCATAGGTAAGCAGCACCTGGTACAGATGGTCGCGGTGATAAAGCTTGCCGATCAATAGCCATTCGAGCAGCAAACCGATCGCCACCGCGATCGCCACCCCGCCCGCCATCGCCAGCCACAGGCTGCCGAAATGCTGCGACAGCGAAAACGCGAGATAGGCGCCGACCATGTAGAAGCTGCCGTGGGCCAGATTGATGATGCCCATGATGCCCAGGATCAGCGTCAGCCCGCTCGCCACCAGGAACAGCAGCAGGCCGTACTGGATGCCGTTCAGCACCTGGATCAGGAAAGTGTTTGCATCCATATCTTATGGGCGAAGTGTGAATGGCGAGTAGTGAACAGTCAAACTATATAGAGCATCCCGGGTACCATCGCATGCTACGCAAAACCCTGCGCGCTGCGCGCGCCAATCGTGTTTTCTGGACGGATGAAAAACACATCCGTCCAGAAAACACGGTTATTGATAAAAGCAACATCGGATTGGGCTTGCTTTTATACAAGTTCTGCCTCCGCTGCTCGATGTGTCCTCAAGCAAAGGCCGACTTGCGCCGGCCTTTTGATCGACATGAAAGCACTGGGACCTTCGCACTAGCCCATCTTGCAGCCGCGCGCCGGGTCGGCCAGCGCCTTGTGCGCCACGCCCATCACCCGGTTTTCCTTGCCCACCACCTTGCGCAGATAGATGTCCTGGATCGGGTTGTGCGCCTTGGACATGGTCCAGGCGCCGCGCGGGCTGTCGATCTTGACCTTTTCCATCGCCGCGATCATCTCCTTCTTCTTGCTCACGTCACCCTTGACCGCATTCAGGCCTGCGGCCAACAGCAAACCGGCGTCATAGCCCTGCACCGCGTACACGTCAGGCTGCAGCTTGAACGTCTTGGCATAGTTGAGGCGGAAGGTCTTGTTCTTCGGCGTCTCGATGCCGTCGCCGTAATGCAGCGTAGTTTCTATGCCCTCGGCCGCATCGCCCACCGATTCGAGGATGCCGTCGGTGAGGAAGCCGGTGGCATAAAGGCCAATCTTGCCTTTCAGGCCGGCCGCCTGCCAGTCCTTGAGGAACTTGGCCGCGCCGCCGCCGGCGAAAAACACGAACACCGCATCGGGCTTGATCGAAGCGATTTCGGTCAGCAGCGGCTGGAATTCCACGCTCGGGAACGGCAGCAGCAACTCCTTGACCACGGTGCCGCCGGCCTTGGTGAAGCCTTCCTTGAAGCCGCCGATGGATTCCGTGCCCGCGCCGTAATTCCAGGTGAGCGTAACGACCTTCTTGATGCCGCGGTCTGCGAGCACCTTGCCCATGGGATAGGCGGGCTGCCAGTTGGTGAACGAGGTGCGGAAAATATTCGGTGCGCACAGGGCGCCAGTGGCGGCATCGGCGCCTGCATTGGGATTGATGTGCAGCACGCCGGACTCGCGCGCGATCTTGACGATGCCCATCTCCACGCCGGAGTGTACCGTGCCCACCAGCACGTCGACCTTGTCGCGGGTGACGAGCTTGTTCGCATTGTCGGTCGCCTTGGACGGATCGGATTCGTCGTCGACGGTGAAATATTCCAGTTCGCGCCCGCCGAGCTTGCCGCCGGATTCCGCCACTGCCAGCTTGAAGCCGTTGGTGATCGCCACGCCCAGCTGGGCATAGGTGCCGGTGTAGGGCAGCATCAGGCCGATCCTTATTTTCGCGCCCTGCGCCAACGCGAAACGCGGCAGGCCGGCGACGCCCGCCGCAACGGCAGCGGTCTTGAGAAACTCGCGCCGGTCAAAGGCTTGGTTCTTACTCATATTGATCCTCCTCAGTTGGATGTTAACTGCCTAACTACTTTACCTCGCCCTGCGACTTGGCGCGCAGTTTAAAGCGCTGAATCTTCCCGGTCGCCGTTTTCGGCAGCTCGCTCGCGAACTCGACCCAGCGCGGGTACTTGTAGGGCGCGAGTTTGGACTTCACGTGCTGCTGCAGCTGTTCGGCCAGCGCCGCGTTGCCGGTGACGCCCTGCTTGGTCACGATATAGGCTTTCGGCTTGATCAGCTGGTCCTCGTCCGGCTGCCCGATCACTGCGACTTCGAGCACATCCGGATGCGTCAGCAGCGCGCCCTCGACTTCGAACGGCGAGACGTAGATGCCGCCCACCTTGAGCATGTCGTCGGTGCGCCCCGAATACGTGTAGTAGCCGGCCTCGTCCACGGTGTACTTGTCGCCGCTGCGGGTCCAGTCGCCCATGAATGTCGCGCGGCTCTTGGCGCGGTTGTTCCAGTAGCAGGCGGCGCTGGTGGGGCCGTTGATCTGCAGTTCGCCGATTTCACCGGGCTGCACCGGATTGCCCGCATCGTCGACCACGCGCAAAGCATAGCCGGGCACGGCCTTGCCGGTCGAGCCGTAGCGCACTTCGCCCGGCCGGTTCGACACGAAGATGTGCAGCATTTCGGTCGAGCCCAGCCCGTCGAGGATTTCCACGCCGAAGTGCTTGG
>JAJZUN010000164.1:3072-6529 GCA_021848555.1 Pseudomonadota bacterium
GCGCTCGCCGATGTCGGCCGGCAGGGCTTCGCCCGCCGAGGTGCAGACGCGCAGATTCAGCGCCTCGCGCTTGGGAATGTCGGGGCTCGCGAGCAGCGCCGCATACAGCGTCGGCACGCCGTAGAAAATCGTCGGCCTCTTCTGCTGCAGTCGTTGAAACACAGCGGCCGGCGTGGGTCGCTCCGCCATGAGTATCGCGGTGGCGCCGACGGACATCGGAAACGTCAGCGAATTGCCCAGACCGTAGGCGAAGAACAGCTTCGCCGCGGAAAACACCACATCGTCCTCGCGTATGCCCAGCACCGGCCGCGCATAGAGCTCGGCCGTCTGGATCAGGTGCGAGTGCATGTGCACCGTGCCCTTGGGCATGCCGGTCGAGCCCGAGGAGTAGAGCCAGAAGCAGGCGTCGTCGCAGGTGGTGGGCGCCGGCTCGCAGGCCGTGGCGGCGCCCTGCATCAGCTGCGCCAGCGACAAATGTCCGTGCGCATCCTTGCCCGAAACGATCACATGCTCGAGGAAGGGCAGCTTGCCGAACAAGGGTAGGAATGTAGGCAGCAGCGGCTCCGACACCACCAGCACTTTGGCGCGGCTGTCGTTGAGCATGAATTCGTAATCGGCCGTGGTGAGCAGGGTATTGCCGGCGATCGGGATGATGCCGGCCTTGATCGCCCCCAGAAACGCGCTGGGAAAATCCACGGTGTCCAGATGCGCCAGCATGATGCGGTCTTCCAGCCCCAGCCCCAGGCCCTTGAGCGCATTGGCGGCACGGTTCACGCGCTCGGCCAGCTCGCCGTAGCTGATGCTGCCGGCATCGTCGATGAACGCGGTCTTGCCCGCGCGCCCTGCCTTGAGGTTGCGCTCGATCAGATCGTGCGCGGCATTGTAGTCGCGCGGAATAGTCACTCTGGGCGGGCTGACCCTGTGGTCGGCGGACGATAGTCCAGGCATGCCTCTCTCCTCTTGCGAATTCCGTTAGGGATGTTTCAGGTTTGGGTCCATTCGATCTTGCCCTCGGGCAGCAGGTACAGGATCAGCGCGCGGCCGCCGCTCACCGTGGGGCGATGCCCCGAGCCCGGTGCGTACACCAGCCAGCCCGCGCCGCGGTCGTCGAACCTGGCCTGCGGCGTGACCGGCATGATCATGTCGATTTCTCCGGTGGGGTGGCGGTGATGATTGCCGACGAGGTCGGTGATATCGACCACGTCCACGCTGAATCCATGCGTCGCCGCGCCCGGCTCGAAGATGCGGCCGTAGCGCCGCTTGGCATCGCCCTGGCTGCACAGCCAGCCGGCGGCAATGCCGGCGTGGCAGGCGGCGCGAATTTGCTGAAAGGTTTCGCCCGCGGGAGGGAAGTTCGAGTTGAGATCGGCCTGCAGCGACTCATCCAGCGCTCTCCCCTGCGCAAAGCGCGCGACCGGCGCGACCAGCTGCTGCAACTCCATCGGCGTGGTCATGGCGCTCATCCTCGGTGCTGCCGGCTTGCGGCTCAGGCGGCGAGCGCCCGGCCTGCCCTGACGCTTTCCATCCAGCTCAGCGCCCATTCGGCCGCCAGCTCCTCCGGCATGGTGCCCGCGCTGGCGTCGTGGCGGAACACCTGGCCCAGACGGCGCGCGCCCAATTCGGCGAGCAGCTCGTCGAAGCGCTTGCCGCCGAAGCAAAAGGTTTCGGCATAGGTGCGATCGCCCAACGCGATCACGCCGTATTCCACATTGCCGAGATCGGGTCGCGCGCTTTGCAGCGACGCGTACAGAGGCTTGGCGTTGTCGGGCACATCGCCCTGACCATAGGTGGAGGTGCAGATCAGATACAGCCCGCCGCCGGCGAATACGCCCGCATCAAGCCCATCCATGGGCTTGATGCTTATGCGCACATCGTCGTCTTCCGCGGCGAGCTGCACTGCCTGCGCCACCAGCTCGGCCGTGCTGGTCATGGTGCCGACCAGTATGGTCAGGTCCAGCGCCATGGCTTAGTGCATCAGCTTCCAGGTGCCTTTCTCGACCCGCACCATCACCACCGCGCGGCTGTCCAGGCCCTTATGATCCTGGGCGGAAAAGCTGAAGACGCCATGGTCTGCGGGCATTTCCTTGACGTTTTCCATGGCCTCGCGCAATGCGGCGCGGAACTCGGCCGTGCCGGGCTTGGCCTTTTTCAGGGCCACGGGAATCGCATGCTGCAGCAACAGGCCGGCGTCCCAGGCATGCGCGCCGAAGGAGTTGCGGCTGTCGGCGCCGTATTTCGCCTCGTAAGTCTTGATGTAATTCAGCGCGACTTTCTTGCTGGCGTTGTCGTTGGGCAACTGCTCCGCCACCAGGATCGGCCCCACCGGCAGCACTGCGCCCTCAACGTCCTTGCCGCCCACACGCAGGAAATCCTTGTTCGCCACGCCGTGGGTCTGGTAGACCTGCCCCTTGTAGCCGCGCTCGACCAGCGCCGCCTGCGGCAGCACCGCCGGCGTGCCCGACCCGACGACCAGCACCGCATCCGGGCTCGTGCTCATGATCTTGAGAATCTGTCCGGTCACGCTGGTATCGGTGCGGTTATAGCGCTCGACCGCGACCATCTTGATGCCTTTGGCGGCGGTAAAGCTGTTCATGACGCGCAGCCAGAGTTCGCCGTAGCCGTCGGTGTAGCCGATGAAACCGACGGTCTTCACGCCGTGGGCCGCCATGTGGCTGACGATGGCGTTGGCCATGATGCCGAAATCCTGCGGCATCTGGAACACCCACGCAGCCTTGTCGGCTGCGGGCGCGAACGGCGCCAATGCGATTTGCGGCGTCTTGGTCTCGGCCGCGACTTCAAGCACTGCGGTCGAGGTCGGGGTGGTGCTGGCGCCGATGATGACATCGACCTTGTCCTCGGACACCAGCTTGCGCGCGTTCTTGGATGCCGCGGTCGGATCAGTCGCGTCATCGAGCACTATATATTCGACTTTCTGGCCGGCGATGGTCGTCGGCAGGATCGCGACCGTGTTCTTTTCCGGTATGCCCAAGGATGCGGCCGGACCGGTGGTGGACAGTTCGACGCCTACGGTAATGTCGGCCAAAGCCGAGGTGGCTGCACCGGCCAGGACCAGCGCCAGCAGATTGCGCAAAGATTTATTCATGAAAAACTCTCCTCTCTCAATTGGTTTTTGATTTTACCCCGGGCGGCTTGCCGATTCGCGAATCTGCATTATAATGCGCCCCTCTTGTTTTGCAAGAACTATAATGCAACTTTGGCAGGATCGACGATGGGCGCACGCGAGACTCCGCAAAAAAGCAAATTGACTGCCGCCGCAGACGAAGCGTTTCTGCACGCGCTGGGCGAACGCGTGCGCGACGCGCGCGCGCGCCGCGGCATGACGCGCAAGATCCTGGCGCGCGACTCCGGCGTGTCCGAGCGCTACCTCGCCCAGCTCGAATCCGGGCAAGGCAACGCATCGGTGCTGCTGCTGCTGCGCGTTGCCGCCGCGCTGAAC
>JAJZUN010000165.1 GCA_021848555.1 Pseudomonadota bacterium
TTTCCTCTGCCGTCATCAATGATCCTTCCGCAGGTCAGTCGCACCGGCGCAATCCCGCCTGCTGCGAAATGCCTGCAAGCGGCGCTTGCGCCGGAACTATCCCGGTGGGGCCGCGGTCAAGCACTATATACTGCTAGACTATTCCTACGCCAATCGTCAATTCCTGGAACGAGCTCATGGGCGTGATCGCCGCGAAGAGCGCCGTTCTCGAAAAAACCGCTTAGCGGGGCGCGTGCATGCCCGTATGCCCGCTCTCTGCGGCGCAATCGATCCGAACGCATTTTTTGCCACAAGGGGCGGGCAATGAAAGTGCTGGCGGTTGATGTCGGCGGTACCCACGTGAAAATCCTCGCCACCGGGCAAAAGGAGGCGCGCGAGTTCCCCTCCGGTCCGACCCTGACGGCCAGGCAAATGGTCGCGGCGGTCAAAAAGCTCGCAGGGGACTGGAACTACGACGCGGTCGCGATCGGGTATCCGGGTCCGGTGCTGCGCAACCGGCCGGTGGCCGAGCCGCACAATCTCGGGCCGGGATGGGTGGCATTCGATTACGCAGCGGCCTTCGGCTGCCCGACCAAGGTCGTCAATGATGCGGCGATGCAGGCCGTGGGCGGGTACAAGGGCGGTAAGATGCTGTTCCTGGGCCTGGGCACCGGCCTTGGAACGACGATGATCGTGGAGGGCATCGTCGAGCCGATGGAGTTGGGCCACCTGCCCTACAGGAAGGCCACCTATGAAGATTATGTCGGCGTCCGCGGCCTGGAGCGCCTGGGGAAGAAAAAATGGCGGCGGCATGTCGCCGACGTCGTCCGGCACCTGCGCGCCGCGCTCGAACCCGACGATGTCGTCATCGGCGGCGGCAATGCGAAAAAACTCGGCGAAGCGCCGCCCGGCTGCCGGCTCGGCGACAACGCGAACGCATTCCTGGGAGGCTTCCGGTTGTGGCAGCAAGCCGCTCAAAGCAAACGCTCACCGCGCACGCTCCTGTTAGAGACCGGCTCGCGAAAGGCACGCCGAAATGACGATCGCAATCGCATTCGCAATCCATTCATGGAAAGGAAGTCATCATGCAACTCGGAATGATCGGACTCGGTCGCATGGGCGCGAACATGGTGCGGCGGCTCATCAAGGGCGGCCACGACTGCGCGGTGTTCGACAGGTCGCCCAAGGCGGTGGATGAACTGGTCAAGGAAAAGGCCGTCGGCGCCGCTTCGCTCGCCGACCTGGTGAATAAGCTCGCCAAACCGCGCGCACTGTGGCTGATGGTGCCCGCCGCCGCCGTCGACAGCACCATCGCCGCCCTGCTGCCGCTGCTCGAGGCGGGGGACATCCTGATCGACGGCGGCAATTCGTACTACGTCGACGACATTCGCCGCGCCAAGGAGCTGGCGCCCAAGGGGATCCATTACGTCGACGTCGGCACCAGCGGCGGCGTGTGGGGACTGGAGCGCGGCTACTGCATGATGATCGGCGGCGAGGTCGCGACGGTGCGACATCTCGATCCCATCCTCGCGCGGCTCGCCCCCGGCATCGGCGACATCGCGCGCACCGCTGGTCGAGAAACGACCGGACGGGAGACGACTGGACGGGAGCAGGCCGGCGGCACCGCCGAGCAGGGCTACCTGCACTGCGGTCCGAACGGCGCCGGCCACTTCGTCAAAATGGTCCACAACGGCATCGAGTACGGCCTGATGGCTGCATACGCCGAAGGATTCAACCTGCTGCGCGCCGCGAATGTCGGCAAACAGACGCATGCGATCGACGCGGAATCGACGCCGCTGCGCAACCCCGAGCATTATCAGTACGACCTCAACCTGCCCGACATCGCCGAGGTCTGGCGCCGCGGCAGCGTGATCGCCTCGTGGCTGCTCGACCTGACCGCGAGCGCGCTCGCCCGGGATCCCGCGCTGGCGCAATTCGCGGGGCGCGTTTCCGATTCGGGCGAAGGGCGCTGGACGATCAAGGCGGCGATCGACGCAGGCGTGCCCACCCCGGTGCTGAGCACCGCGCTCTACGCACGCTTCGCCTCGCGCGGCGCAGCGCAATTTCAGGACAAGCTGCTGTCCGCGATGCGCTACGAGTTCGGCGGGCACGAGGAAAAACCCGTCGGGCAATAAGCGGGCGAAAGCGAGCTGACGATGAGCGAACTGCAATCAGACGCGCTGGTATTCTTCGGTGCGACCGGCGACCTCGCCTACAAGAAGATATTCCCGTCATTGCAGGCGATGGTCAAGCGCGGTCATCTTGACGTGCCGGTCGTCGGCGTCGCCAAAGCGGGCTGGAATCTGGACCAGCTCAAGGCGCGCGCGCGCGACAGCCTCGAACAGCACGGTGTGTTCGATGCCGCTGCGTTCGGGCGCTTGAGCCGGCTGCTGCGCTATGTCGACGGCGATTACGGCGACCCGGCGACGTTCCAGGCGCTGCGCAAAGCGCTCGGCGCGGCGCGCACACCGGCGCACTACCTAGCGATCCCGCCGGCGCTGTTCGGCGCGGTGGTCGAGCAGCTGGCCAAGTCGGGCTGCACCGACGGCGCCCGTGTCGTGGTCGAGAAACCCTTCGGGCGCGACCTTGCTTCGGCGCGCGAACTGAACCAGATACTGCTGCGCTCGTTCGACGAAGAGCACATCTTCCGCATCGACCATTATCTGGGCAAGCGGCCGGTGCACAACCTGGTCTTTTTCCGCTTCGCCAACGCATTCCTCGAATCGTTCTGGAACCGCCAATTCGTCAAGAGCGTGCAGATCACCATGGCCGAGAACTTCGGCGTGCAAGGGCGCGGCGCCTTCTACGACCAGGTGGGCACGGTCCGCGACGTGATCCAGAACCACCTGTTCCAGCTGCTGGCCAACATCGCCATGGAGCCACCGGCGCGCGCCGACAGCGAATCGATGCGCGATGAAAAGGTCAAGGTGCTGAAGTCGATCCGGCCGATCGAGACGAAAAACCTGGTGCGCGGCCAGTTTCGCGGCTACCTGCAGGAGCCCGGGGTCGCAGCGGACTCGCAGCGGGAGACTTTCGCGGCCTTGCGGCTCGAGATCGATTCGTGGCGCTGGGCCGGGGTGCCGTTCTACATCCGGGCGGGCAAGTCCTTGCCGGTGACGTGCACCGAGGTCGTCGTCACCTTGCACCGCGCGCCGAAGATATTTCCCGCGTGCGCCGGCGCGGCGAACTATTTGCGCTTTCGCATCAGCCCGGAGATGACCCTCGCCATCGGCACCACGGTGATGGACCCGGAGGACAGGATGATAGGCGAGCAGATGGAGCTGCTCGCGAGCCACCGGCCCGACGGCGCGCAGATGGACGCGTACGAGCGGGTGCTGGGCGATGCGATGGCCGGCGACCGGACGCTGTTCGCGCGCGAGGACTATGTGGAAGAAGCGTGGCGCATCGTCGATCCCGTGCTCAAGGCGGGCACGCCGGTGTACGCGTACGCGCCGGGCACCTGGGGACCCCGGCAGGCGGGCGAGAGCGTGACGCCGCCCGGCGGCTGGCAGAATCCGATCGTCGCAGACCAACCATGAAGATCGAAGTGCTCGCCGATCCCGCCGCGGGCGCCGCGGCCGTCGCGGGCTTGACGGGTTTGCTGATCAATCAATTGATCGGCTTGGCCTGGTACCACCCGCGGCCGCTCGCGGCTGACGGAAACCTATTTTCAGCGACTTCGAGCGCTCGATACGCGAGTGCAGCAGGCGAAGGAGCGTCTGGACCGTGCCTATAGCGCGCGCAACGCGCTCAAGTGAGTTCGGGCGGAGGGCGCGGGCTGTAGTCCCGCGTTTGTTCAAACCGGCCATAACGCAGCGCCAGACTCGGCAGCACCAGCAGGTTGAGCGCGGTGGAGGTGAACAGGCCGCCCAGGATCACCAGCGCCATGGGGCCTTCGATCTCGCGGCCCGGCTGGTTGCTGCCGAGCGCGAGCGGCACGAGCCCGAAAGCGGTGACCAGCGCCGTCATCAGAATCGGCGCGAGGCGCTCCTGGGCACCGCGTATCGCCGCCTGGGGTCCCCACTGAAGACCTTCCACCGACACCAGCTGCTCATAGTGGGAGATCATCATGATCGAGTTGCGCAGCGTGATCCCGAACAAGGTCACGAAGCCGACCAGCGAGCCCATCGACAACTCACCGCCGCTGGCAAAGAGCACCAGCACGCCGCCGACCAACGCAAACGGCAGGTTGAGTAGCACCAGGAGCAGGTTGCGCGCCTGGCCGATGACCAGCGCGAGCAACAGGACGATGCCCACGCCCGCGATTGCGGCATGGACCAGCAGGTCGCGCCTGGACTGCGCCTGCGCCTCGGCTGCGCCGGCGAACTGCAGGTACATGCCCGCGGGCAGTGCCACCTGGGCAGCCAGCGCCTGCCGCGCCTTCGCGACGAAGGAAGCGAGGTCGCCGCCGGTCACGTTGGCCGTCACCGTCTGGACGCGCCGGGCGCCGTCGTGCAGGACCACATAGCGTCCGGAGGTCTCGTAAACATCGGCGAGCTGCTTCAGGCGCACGTAAGTGCCTGCGCGATTGCGCAAGGGCAGGTTGCCTACATCGAGGATCCTGGCCCGCGCCGCGGGCAAGAGAATCACGGAGACACCGAAGATCCGGTTGCCGTCATAGGCTTGGCCGACGATGCGCCCCTGATAGGCGGTCTCGACCGTGTCCATGACCTCGACCGGATCGAAGCCCCAGCGGGCGAGGTCGGCAGCGCGCAGACGCACCACGAGTTCCGGGGTACCGGGAGGCGACTGGATCTGCACATCGGTCGCGCCGGGAACTCGTGCCAGCGTTGCCGAGATCTCGCCGGCCTTGCGGTCCAGTGTATCGAGGTCGTTGCCATAGACGTTTACCACCACGGAGTAGCGGTAGCCCGACAGGGTCTCTTCGATCCGTTCGGTGAGGAAGGTCTTGACCGCGAAATTGACTCCGAGAAACTGCGCGAGCGTCTTGCGCATTTCGGCCGTCGCCGCTTCGGCCTGATCGCCATCGAGGGGCTTCAGATCGACCTCGAACTCGCTGTAATTCGTCCCGGTGGTGTCGTCCGCCAGGGCGGCACGGCCGACGCGCTGTCCGACCGAGCGCACGAACGGCAGTTTCCGCAGCGCCGCGCTGACCTGGTTGCCGATGCGCAGCGATTCTTCTATCGATGTGCCCGGAACGGCAGCCATGTGCACGATGAAGTGGCCCTCCTTGAGCTCGGGAAGGAAACTGCCCCCCAGGAAAGGCAGCATTGCAAGACCGGCCAGAGTCAACGACCCGGCCACCACCAGGACCGCGCGCGAACGTCTCTCGACGCGTTCGAGCAGCGCGCCGTAGCGCGGCTTGAGCCACTTGTAGAGCGGTGGTTCGTTTTCCGGCAGCTTGCCTCCCCGCAGCAGCAGCAGCGCGAGCGCCGGGGTCAGCGTCAGCGCGACCGCGAGCGAAGCCAGCGTCGCGAGAATGTAGGCGATGCCGAGCGGTGCGAACAGGCGCCCCGCGATGCCGGGCAGCGTCAACACCGGCACGAACACCAGCGCCACGACCAGCGTCGCGTAGACCACGGCGCTGCGCACTTCGAGGACGGCTCCCAGCACGACATCGAAAGCGGGACGCGGCGCTTCCAGATGTCGGTTCTCTCGCAGCCTGCGGTAGACGTTCTCGACCGCGATGACCGCGTCGTCGACCAGGAGACCAATCGAAATGGCCAGCCCACCCAGCGTCATCGTGTTCAGCGACAGACCGAAGGTTTCCAGCAGCGTCACGGCGGCCAGCAGCGACAACGGAATCGCGGTCAGCGAGATGGCCGCGGTGCGCAGGTTGAACAGGAACAGGATCAGCACCACCACCACCAATATCCCGCCGATCGCGAGCGAAACGCCGACGTTGGCGGTGGCCGTGTGAACAAAATTGGCGGGCCGGAACAGATCGGGATGCAGCGTGACGCCTTCGGCGGCGAGCGCCGGGCGCAAGTCCCCCAGCGCGCCTTCGACATTGCGGGTGACCTGTAACGTGTTCGCGCCGTATTGGGAGGAAATCTCGAGTTGCAGACCGGGATGCCCCATGACGGTGGCCGCTCCGACCGGCGGCTCGGGCGCCTCGACCACTTTCGCCACGTCGCCGAGCGTGACGTTGGCCCCGGCTTTCTGCAGCACGACGGTCCGGGCGATCTGCGCCGGGGTCAGCGACTGGCCTTGCAACTGAAGCGTCACCCGCTGGTTCTTGCCGTCGATGAATCCGGCTCCGCGCACGCCGGTCGCACGCCCCGCCGCGGCGAGCACGTCCTGCACCGAGAGACGGTGGCGAATCAACTGGTCCGGTTCGATCTGCACCTGGAACTGCCTGACCTCGCCGCCGAATACGACGACCTTGGCGACGCCGGGAACGGCGAGGAGCCGCGGCTTGACGGTCCAGTCCGCCAGCGTGCGCAGCGCCATCGGCGAGCGCTTGTCCGATACGAGGCCCACGACCAGGACCGTGCTCGTCGACGAGGTCAGCGGGCTCATCGCCGGGGCACTCACTCCCTGCGGCAGCCGCCCGGCGAGCGCC
>JAJZUN010000166.1 GCA_021848555.1 Pseudomonadota bacterium
GGTTTGGGAACGCTGGCGCCGAGTCTGCGCCAGGCTTCGGTGTACTGGTTGCGCGCGAGCGCATTCATCGGGCTGCCATGACCGAAGAAGATGACCGGCATGCGCGCCGTGCTGGTAGTGTTCATCGTCGGTTCCTACGCGTCGCCTTCAGTTCTTGCGTACTTGGATGTTACCAGTCGCCAGGGTGATTTCGCGCAGAAAACTCAGCAAACCGGCAATCAAGGAGAGCATCGCGCCGATGAACATCAACGCGATCAGCTGCGATACGCTCACGTGCAGCATGGAACCGATGAACAGGCTCGCGACGACGATGCAAATGAACAAGGCACCCACCGTGCACAAGCTGATGGCCCAATGGATCAGCCGTGCGCGCCGCGCCAAAATCGCCATCTCGAGCTGCCTCAGGTTTTCCTCGCCGGCCGCGGCGCCGGAGCCGCTGTTCTCGAGCGCACGGTAGCGATCGACGATGCGCCCCAAGCGGTTGATCAGCACGGCAAGTATCGCGCCCACGCCGGACAGCAGAAAAACTGGCGCGACGGCGAGCTGGATGACGTGAGATACGGTTGAAATGCTGGATATGGATTCCATGACAGATCCTCTAATGGTGGTTCATAAAATATTCGGGCGCCAGACTGGCCGCCGCCAAAGCAGCGCGCGCCTCGGTCAGGGCAAGCCTTCATGCGCGCGGCGCGGCGCTCCTGCGCGCGCCCGAGCGCGAGCGCCAGCGTCCGCAGCTCCAGACCGGCTGTGCGCAGCAGCGCGAACAGCCAGCCGCTGGCCGCATCCGCTGCGCGGAATACGACGACGTCGATCACGTTCTTCGCCTTGTACTTCTCCTCGCGTGCGAGCACGGTGAACAGGACTTCCCGCGCCGGATTCGACAGGGCAAAATTCGCAGTCCGCTGCAGCGCCTGGAACGCAATGACCACCGGCAGCACCGGGGCCATGGCCAGCACCAGGAATCCAAGGCCGAACACCAGGGGCAAAACCGCCGCAGCGCGGCCGACGCCTAGGCGCGAAATGAGCCGGCCGATGGCAAGAAACTGAACGGCGAGCGTCAATACGCCGACGGCGAAGTCGATTAGCGTGGTCGCGTCGGCTTGCGTCGCGCCCCCCGCCTGCACCTGAACCCGTCTGGCCGGCGCCGCACTCGCCGAGGGCACTGTGGCCTGCTCCAGGCGCCGCACGCACAAGACAGAAAAAATACGCAAACGACCAAGCCAGCGCCCGCCCCTCCCCCGGTCGCAGCGCGACCACCCGCGCCAGCCAGCGTTCAACCAGCGCAGCCTTCGTTTTCATCGGAGTTCCCCTGCACGCTCGTTTCAGGCAATAAGCGCAGCTTACAGGACAAGTTAACGGCGCCACCAGGGCTCCCCCAGGTTCGATGCGCGGGGGCCTCCTCGCGCCGGCGCCAACCCTGAGGAAAGCCTCCGGACCAGGCATTTTTGTTGTTATAATTCAAGGCAGTTATCCAAGCCCGCCCGCCCCGCTCCGGACAGGCATGGAGAGCTTGCCTGAGGAAACTCCGATTTAGTCCAAGACGGAATCAGAGCCTCCTCCGACTCGCGGAAAATGCATCCGACATCAAACGCTTGCACCGATCCGCCCCAACCGAAGAGGAACCGACAAATGAATGTCATCTGGCGCTTTTATATGGATAGCGGCAACCGATGGAACTGGCAACAGATTGGCGCAGGCCAATCCATCGTCGCAGAATCGTCCAAGGGGTATGCGAATTACGAGGCATGCCTGGCCAACGCAAAAGACCGGGGCTACGTGTTTCTGCCGGCCCAGGGCAAACAGGCTCCGGGACGCTAGGCCATGGAGAACCGTTACGGATTTGGCAAGTCGGTCGCCTTGAGTTTCGATGAAGCACTGGCCAAGGTCACCGCCGAGTTGCAGAAGGAAGGCTTCGGCGTGCTGACCGAGATCGATGTTGCCGCCACGATGAAGAAAAAGCTGGATCACACTATGCCGCCCTACCGCATTCTCGGCGCCTGCAATCCCGGGTTCGCCAAGCGCGCGCTCGCGGCCGAACCGAGCATAGGGCTGCTCCTGCCCTGTAATGTGGTCGTGCGCCAGGATGCCGCCGGCACGGTACAGGTGGAATTTCTCGACCCCGGCATGATGGGGCAGATGACCGACAATCCCAGCGTCGGTCCGATCGGTACTGAAGTGCGCGAAAAACTGCAAAGGGTGATGCGCGCGCTCTGAATAAGCGCCAAAAGAGGCTGTTTCTGCATCGTCGATACAGCCCCTTGGGGATGCATGCAACCGAGGATCCCCGCATATTAGAGTAAGTTTCAATTACGCAACATTTTCAAGGAGAAGAATATGATTCAACGATTACTCGGACGCCTCGCCCTGGCGGGGCTTGCGTTCTGCGCCGCCGTCCTGCCGCTGACAGCATCGGCACAAAGCACCAGCTGGCCCACCAAGCCGGTCAAATTGGTGGTGCCCTTCCCGCCCGGCGGCTCGGTCGACCCGCTGGCGCGCCTGCTCTCCGTCAGGCTGAGCGCGTCGATGGGGCAACAGTTCATCGTCGAAAACAAACCCGGCGCCTCCGGCTCCATCGGCACCGCGTATGTCGCCAAATCTGCAGCCGACGGCTATACCTTCGTCTTCGTGTTCGATACGCACGCGGTCAACCCGACGCTGCTGCCGATGACGTTCGACACGGTGAAGGACCTGGCCCCGGTCATGCTGATCGGTACCGCGCCGATGGCGATCGCGACTAATCCATCCAAACCGTACAAGACGTTCGCGGATGTCATCGCAGCCGCGAAAGCCAAGCCGAACTCCGTGACTTTTGGCTCGATCGGCAATGGCAGCTTGGGCCACCTGACCATGACGCTGCTGCAGCACGCCGGCGGCTTTACCTTGATCCATGTGCCCTACAAAGGCGGCGGCCCGATGACCCAGGATGCGCTGGGCGGGCAGATCGACCTGGCTGTCGGATCGGTGGCCGTGCTCTCGCCGCAAGTCAGAAGCGGCAAGCTGCGCGCCGTTGCGGTGACCGGCGACAAGCGCTCGCATTCCATGCCCGACGTGCCTGCGCTCGCGGAGCAAGGATTTCCCGGCTTCTCCGCGCTCGCCTGGTGGGGCATCTTCGCACCGGCCGGCACCCCCAAGCCTATCCTCGACAAATTCCACGCGGAGTTGGTCAAAGCCCTGAATCAGCCCGACCTGCGCAAGACGCTGACCGAGCAGCTGGGCATGGACCTGGTGGTGAGCACCCCCGAAGAGCTGCAGAAATTCCTGGTCAGCGAAATCGACCGCTGGGGCAAAGTGGTGCGCGAGAACAATATCCGCGCCGATTGACAGGCTGCTGTCCAAACTTAATCGTTGCCGGCGTTGCGCGATCACGTAACGCGGCGCAACGACTACCTCAACCCGAAGATGACACCGCAGGAAATCGAGGATTTGGTCGCGTACCTGAACGTGAGCTATTACAAATTTCCGCAGTAATCGGCGCTCACGCCGAGGCAGGTGCTTTTTCGTGGTACTTGTCGTAGACCACGCCGCCGGCGAACAGCGCGGCAACGTCGGCGCCGGCATAGCCGATCTCACGCAATACCTCGGCGGAATGCTGGCCCAGCCACGGCGCGGGCTTGCGGATCGCGCAAAGCTCGCCGCTCGACTTGATCGGCATGCCGATCGTTTTCATAGGGCCGATGATCGGATGGTCCATGTCCACCACCATCTTGCGCGCCTTGATGTGCGCATCGCGCATGATCTCGTCGTAGTCGAGCACCGGTCCCCCCGGGACTTCGGCCGCATCGAGCTTCTCCACCCAATAGGCCGTAGGCCGTGTCGTCAGCACGGCCTCGATTTCCTGTTCGAGCGCGTCGATATTCTTCAAGCGCGAGGCGGCCGTGGAAAAGCGCGGATCGTCGAGCCATTCGGGTTTGGCGCAAACCATGTTGCAGAAATTGCTCCACAGCTTGTCGTTGCTGGCGCCGACCGTAACATACGCGTCCTGCGTCTTGTAGGCCTGATAAGGCGCCGCGCGCCGGTGGCGGGTGCCGGTGGCCGTCGGCAGTTCGCCCGCGCCGAAATAGGCGCCGAACTCCCATGGCGTCCAGGCGAGTCCCGCCTCGAGCAGGGACGTCTCCAGATATTGCCCCTGACCGCTGCGCAGCCTGCCGATGTACGCCCCGAGAATGCCGTAGAGCGCGGTCACGCCGCTCGCGATATCGTTCATCGCGATGCCGACCTTGGCCGGGCGCCCGCCCGGATAGCCGGTCATCATCATGATGCCCGACATGCCCTGCGCAATGATGTCGAAACCGCCTTTCTTGCCGTAGGGCCCGGTCTGGCCGAAGCCCGACATCGACGCATAAACGACGCCGGGGTTGAATTGCCTCACCGCGTCGTAGTCGATGCCGAGTTTCTTGACCACGCCCGGGCGAAAATTTTCGGTGATGATGTCGGCGCGCGCGGCAAGCTTGCCGAAAATCTCCTTGCCGCGCGCATCTTTCAGGTCCAGCGCAAGGCTTTTCTTGTTGCGGTTGAGCACGGCGAAGCAATAGGATTCGCCGTTGATCTTGGGATCGAAGCGGCGCGAAGTGTCACCTTCAGGAAAGTCCTCGATCTTGACCACGTCCGCCCCCATGTCGCCGAGCACCATGCTGCAGTAGGGTCCGGCCATGACATTGGTGAGGTCGAGCACGTTCACGCCTTCTAGCGGCAGCGCCATGTCAAATGCTCCTTTGCTTATCCGGAGGCGGGCGGCAACGACTTCGTGCGCGGTCAGCTGATCACGGTCAGCTGCGCCGTATCGATTTCAATCCACACCGGCTGGCCCTCGTCGAACACTTCCTGCGGCCGCGCGGTGACGCGCAGCAACTGCGCGCTTCCCGGCAGCGTCACGTGGTAGTCCCAATACTCGCCGAGGTAGGCGCGGCGCAGCACGCTGCCCTGCACGCAGCAACGGCCATTGCCGCCGCCCGGATTCTGTTTGTGCAGGTGGATGCTTTGCGGGCGGATCGAAACCAGCACGTCCGGCGACAGCGGGCCCCCGGCCTGCAAGGCCTGCGTGGGCACCGAGAAGCCGCCGAAGTGTACGGCCTCGCCGTTCGCCTTTCCCTCGACGAAATTGGTGCGTCCGATGAAACCGGCCACGAACTTGGTCTTCGGCCGGCCATACAGGGCATAGGGTGCATCGACCTGCTCGATGCGGCCTTTGTTCATCACGGCGATCCGGTCCGAGGTCACCATCGCCTCGGCCTGATCGTGGGTCACATACACCGTGGTGATCTTGAATTCGTCGTGCAAGCGGCGGATCTCGAAGCGCATTTCCTCGCGCAGATTCGCATCCAGGTTGGACAGCGGTTCGTCCAGCAGCAGCACCGCGGGCTTGACCACGATCGAGCGCGCCAGGGCCACGCGCTGCTGCTGCCCGCCGGAGAGTTCGGCCGGATAGCGCTCGCTCAGCGCGCCCAACTGCACCACCTCGAGGATTTCGGCGACGCGGCGGCGGATCTCCTCCGGCTTCACCTTGCGAATTTTCAGGCCAAAGCCGACATTCTCCGCCACGGTCATATTGGGCCAGATGGCATAGCTCTGGAAGATCATCGACATCTGCCGCTTTTCCGGCGGCAGGCTCGAGTTCGCGGAAGAAATCACCTGGCCGTCGAGTTCGATGGTGCCCGCGGTCGGCGTCATGAATCCCGCGATCATGCGCAAGGTGGTCGTCTTGCCGCAACCCGAAGGCCCCAGCAGCGATACCAGCTCGCCTTCCTCGAGAGCCAGGTTGAAATTCTCGACGGCGGTGAAATCGCCGAACACGCGCGATACGTTGCGCAACACCAGCTTGCTCATGCCGCTGTCCTTCTTAACATGAAATCACGCCCCATCAGACGAAAACCGATCAGGATAAAGGCGACCGTGATCAGCACCAGGATCACCCCGATCGCCGCGAGCATTTCGAAGTTGCCCTCGTCGCTCTTGTCGAACAGCAGCACGGAGAGCACCTGGGTGTTGATCGAAGACAGGAAGATCGCGGAGCTCAGTTCGCGCGTGCCCGGGATGAATACCAGGATGAACGCTCCAGCCAGGCTGCGCTTGAGCAAAGGCGCCACCACCTGCCGGATGGCGCTGAAGCGCGTGCCGCCGAGGATGCGCACCGCATCCTCCAGCTCGGGATTGATCGAGCGGATGGCGGCGTTGCTGTTGGCATAGGCGATCGGCAGGAAGCGCGTGGCGAAGGCGAGAATCAGGATCCACGCCGATCCGTACAGCAACAGCGGCGGGCGCGTGTACGCGGCGTAGAAACCGATGGCCAGCACGATGCCCGGAATCACGAACGGCGCCATGGTCAGAAACGACAGCACGTTGCCGAGCTTCTTGCCGACCAGCTGCCGGTTCACGATGTAGGCTATGCATAGCGCCAGCGCGATCGCAATGAGCGCGGCGGAGCCCGCGTAGACGAAAGTGTTGATCGTGGCGTTGCGCGTCAGCGTGTTCTCGAACAGCGTGAAATAGAGGTTGTCGAACGTC
>JAJZUN010000167.1 GCA_021848555.1 Pseudomonadota bacterium
CTGGCTCCATTTCGGTTTCGGCGCGATGCCTTGACGAAACCCGAACCTATCAGCACTATCGTTTTGGCAGGGTCCCCGCGCTGCCAGAGGAATTCGCCTTGATGAAAGGTCCGTGGCTGCGCGCCCGCAGCCACCATCTGCAACACGGTCCAGGGTACGCCCTCGAACAGTTCGAAGTGGCGCAGCCTTTTGGCCAGCTCGGTCCTTTCGATTTGCGGTGACTGCGCGGGGACGATCGCAGTCGCACGGCTGCGAAAGAATGCACCGCGCGACAAACCCTGGCTCGGAAATACCCCGCGGTCATGTCGGCTGGTCCACGACTCTGCATGCTCCTGTTGGAAATTCATTCCATCGGTAATATTCATATTGTGATTCGAAGTCGTCTCAAAACTTGATCCTGGATAAGTCTGGCTTTCTTTAGACATAGGGCATTGAAGTCGATGCTGCGTTCGGGATCTCCGAACAGAACGAAGTGTCGTGCTATAGCTGGCAAATGGCTTCAGAGCGACAAAAAACAACCCGGAAACGTTTCCGCTCCCGGGTCGTCTTTTTATCGCTGGTGCGCAGGCACGGCGTACCGTGCCGCGACGATCGGGGGGAGGGCATTGCACCCGTCTCGCACCCTTCTCGTCTTACTTCTTGTGGACCGCCCTCACACCCAGCCCGAACGCGCTGGTATCGCTGTGGCAGAAGGTGCACTGCTCGCCCGATGCGGTGACATTCGAAGCGATGTGACCCAAGGCCGCGGTGCTGTCGTGGCAGGTGCCGCAGGCCCGCTGGGTAGGCGTCGTGTACCAGGCAGTCCGATTCTCCAGCAAAGTCGTGGTACCGGGCTTGGTGGCGGTTTGGCTATGGCAGACCTCACAGTCCGCAATGTTCCCCGGGAAAGCGCTGTAGCTATAGTTGTGCGTGCCGTTGATCGCATAGGAACCGCCCGCCACAACGCTGGGCAGATCCTTGCCACGGTGCAGTTTGTGCACGATCCTCTGGAAATCAACCGGATCCGCAGTGAACGGGTCCAGCGTGAGCTGATTATGGCAGGTCACGCAGTACTCGGTGGCATAGCCCGAATGCAGCTTCACGCCCGCATGGCAGGTGGCGCAGGTGTTCATGGTCACAATGTTGCGCGTCGTCTTGACCGCGCTGCCGTCGGGTACGAAGTCGAAATAGGCGTTCGTCAGATTATCGACATTGGTGGTGCCAATTTTCTGGAACGTCATCGCCACCCTATGGGTCAGGGTAGGCTCGTACGCCACCGTGTTCGGACCTGTATTGGCGCCACCCGTCGTCGATGCTTCAGTCCAAGTCTTGGCGGCCGCATTCCAGGTCCAGGTCCCTATCGTCGTATCAGCGGCAGGGCCCACCGACGACGCCACGTGGGCGTGCGAGATGGTGCTGATGTTACCCGGAGTACTTCCGTTTTTCAGCTCGAACTTGTAGCTGAAGGTGCCGTCGGCGTTCGCGGTCAACGTGCCGGAATTTTCATTGGACGACTGCAGTACCGGTGCCTTGGCCGCGTCCTTGGTGCGGAAGCGGGCGGTGTAGCTCACCCAGTAGGTGGACGATCCGAGGGCTGCGGGCACAAGCTTAACCAGCCCGAACGAAGGTTTGGTGAACTTCGTGCTGTCAGTTACAGCCACTCCGCCATCAGTCACCTTAAAGGTCACGGTGACGCTACCGTCGACCGCAACTGCCGCATTGGTGATGGTCGCGCTCATGGTGCGCTTGGACGCATCCTGCGTCGTCGGTATCGTTTTGCTGTGATAGGCGGGGATATCGGCCGAAGTATGGCAAAGCACGCACTGTGTGTCATCGGTCTTGGCGCCGCCGATGTGCGCAGTGCTGGAGGTCGTCAGACCTTTTGCCGCGTCGCCTATGGTGACACCAGTATTCTTGGCGAAATCGATTCCGGCATGGCAGGAACCGCAGGCAACCCGGGTGGGCGCGCTCTTCCAGTTGTCGCCCTGGGTGGCCAGTTGCGCACCGGCGGCATCCTTCTTCGCGCCGTCATGGCACTTGGTGCAGTTGCCGAGTGGCTGCGGGAAATTGACTTTAGAGAAATCCACCGAAGCGACCTTGTAGACGGTCTTGAACCATGAATTCAGCTCCGCGCCAGCATGGATCTTGTGCACCATCGCTCTGAAGTCAACGCTAGTGTTGTTGTAGTAGTCGTCGCTGCCCGGGTTATGGCAGATCACGCAGTAGTTCGGATCGACGCGCGTACCGTGCGCCTTCAGCGTCGAGTGACACTCGTTGCAAGAAGCCGCGTCCACGACTTTCCTGTAGGGGGCGATGGTCTTGCCGTCCGCGGCCTTGACCGGAACCGCAACGCCATCGGCACCGAGGGTGAAGTCCATGGTCGGATTGACTACGACTTTCGCTTTCGACGCCGGGTCGGTGTAGCACAACTGCACGCCGACGCGATGGATGGTCTTGCCGTCCTTGACGGCCACATTGCCGTTGTTGGCTATCCTGTTCTGATAGGCGGGAGCAGTCGACGTCGCAGCGCTGGACGCAAAACTCCTTCCGGCGACCGCATCCTTCAGCAGCAGCGGTGTCACCACATCCGTCGCGAAACGGTAGGTGTAATAGCCGCCCGAGGTATTTTCTTCCAGTATCCCCACGACCCGGGTGCTGGGATCGCTAACCGCGGTGTCCGGATTGGTGAGAGTTGTGGTGGGTTTCGGATCGGTCGTGCCCTCTACCACCGAGTACCGGGTAATGGGTGTCGTAACACTCGCGTCCAGTCTCTGGCGGGAAATGAGACTCTGCCAGTGGCCGGTGGTGCTATCCAGTTTGGCCATGGCGAAGGTCACATGGCCTGCAGTGGAGGTTGTGCTGGTAGTGCACGCCGGGTCGGCTTTGCCTGCCGCGACGATCAGCTTCAGGCCGGGCACGAACTTGCCGGCGGCATCGATCACGGTGAAGTTGACCACGGGCGGGCTTTGGATCGTAACCGGCGCCGCGCCGGCGGTCGCGATCAGAGCGAACGCCTGGGCCGGGTTGGCCGCAGTGTTGGTGGTCGCCGGGGCTGCCGCGGCCGCGGTGATTACGGCTGCTCCTACAGGAGCGCCGGCAGCAGGCGCCGCAGCGCCAGCCGCGGGGGCGGAGGATGAGCTACCACCGCCGCATCCGGCCAAGGCGACTGCAAACACGCTCACCGCCACAAATCTGGCCCAACAGGGCGAAAATCGGCTCTTGCAAGATATATTCACGGCATCCTCCTTCACACATTGAATTGCTTGGATTATTGATTGACACAGCATATGCCGTGGTGGCCTCGCCCGCTATGGCCTTTCTTCATAAGCTGATTTGGGTCTAAAGTCTCACTTTGATCAGACTTTGGTCGCATCATAAGTAGCACCTTCGCGTGATATGCTTGTCCGCACGCTAACTATCCGCCATGGCACAACCAACGTTCCCCCTATCCCTGTTGATGGCGCTGAAGAAACCTATCGGTCGCCTGAATTTTTCGCGCCAGTTCGTAGTGGTGAGCTTCGCGATCCTCCTTACCGGCATGATCGTCATCGGAACCTGGATCGGCGATCAGATCGAGAGCAACAGCGTCAAACGCGCCGCAGCAATAGCGACCGTTTACGTAGAGAGTATCCTGGCCACACAGTTGCGCGCGCACACAGGCGGCGCTGGTATCGGCAGCGAGGAGCGTGCGGCGCTGGACCGCGTGTTCGTCGACGGACCCCTGCGCCGCAAAGTGGTCCGCTTCAAGCTCTGGAACCCTGACGGCACCATTCTCTACAGCAGTGACAGTGCGCAGTTGGGGCGCCGCTTCGTGGTCGATGGGCTGCTCGCCGCGGCTTTTGCGGGAACGGTTCAGTCCAGAATCAGTAATCTGGGCGATTCCGATAACGCCCCCGAGCGCGAGCATTGGTCGGAACTGCTCGAAGTCTACGTGCCGTTGCGCACCGCGGCGAATGGCAAGGTCAACACCGTCGCCGAGTTCTATCACTCGACCGAGAACCTGAGCCGCGACATCCGCGCCGCCAAACGACACAGCTGGGCGTTGGTCACAGTCGCTACCGCCGCGATGTATCTGCTGCTGCTCGGCATGGTGCGCCGTGCAGACACCACCATCGTCGACCAGCAGCGCGACCTTAGCCGCCAACTGCAGCAATTGCGCACCACGGTCGCCGAAAACGAGGAAATGCGCGGGCAGCTGCGCGAGGCGGTTGCACGCACTACCGCGCTCAACGAGCAATTCCTGCACCGGGTGGCCGCCGACCTGCACGACGGACCGGCGCAAGAGATTGCCTTGGCCCTGATGCGCTTGGAGGTGCTCGGCGAGGGAGCACGCAATGGCGATACGTCGCGCGACTTCGAAACCATCTACCGGGCCCTGAATGCCTCGCTCGCGGAGCTGCGCAACATGGCGTCCGGATTGGGGATACCGAAAATCGCCGATCTGTCGCTTGCCGACACCATAAGGCGCGCCGTGCGCGATTTCGAGGACAAGTCCGAAACGACGGTCCAGAGCGAGGTCGACGACGCGCTGGGGGATGCCCCGCTTGCGATCAGGATCACCGTCTACCGTCTGCTCCAGGAGTCGCTCACTAATGGTTGGCGGCACGCGCGCGGGGCGGCGCAGCGGGTGCGCGCGCAGTGCGCCGGGGGACAGGCGCTCATCGAGGTTGCCGACCAGGGCCCGGGCTTCGTTCCGCAGGCGGCTTTCGAGTCCGGGCGACTCGGACTCGCGTTCATGCGCGAGCGCGTTCGAATGCTCGGCGGGGTGTTCGAGATCGCGTCCGAACCCGGGTGCGGTACGCGCATCCTGGCTCGGCTTCCGCTTTCGCTCGAAGAGGCGGAACGTGCCTGACCCGATCCGCATCCTCCTCGCCGATGACCACCCGATGTTCCGCGAGGGCGTCGCACACTCCCTCGGCAGCGAGCCCGGCATCGAGGTCGTCGCCCAGACCGCAAGCGGTGAGGAGGCCGTGGAACTGGCACAGCGCTTGACTCCCGACGTGGCGCTGCTGGATATCACGATGCCCGGGATCGGGGGCATTGCGGCCGCTGCAAGCATTGCCGCAAGCGTGCCTGACATGCGCATCCTGATGCTCACCGTATCCGAGGACAAGGATAATCTGTTGGCCGCCCTCAAGGCCGGGGCGCATGGCTACGTGCTCAAGGGGACGTCGGCGAGCGAGTTGCGTGCCATCGTGCGCCGCGTGGCGGCCGGCGAGGCCTTCGTCACGCCTGCGCTTGCCACGCGACTGCTGGTCGAATTCTCCCGCCCGCAGGAACCCGATCCGCTGTCCGAGCTGACCGTGCGCGAGCATGACGTCATCAAACTCATTGGCCTGGGTTCCAGCAACCGCGAGATCGCCGAACGCCTCCACCTCGCCGAAAAGACGGTCAAGCACTATGTGACTTGCATCCTTCAGAAGCTCCATGCGCGCAGCCGCACCGAGGCGGCCCTGATCGCGGTCGGGCACGGCTTGCCCAAGCGTGCAGCGCACAAGGCGACACCAGCCAAACAGCAGCCGTACAGCAAGCGGTAGTTTCCGTAGAAAACCGCTTTGCGGGCGTTGGACGCGAATGCGCTAATACGGGCTAATGTCGTCAAGCGCGGCAGTTGCCAGGCCGCGCTGATAAAAGCGGCAGTCACTTTTGCAGCGCTATCCTCGAATTGATTCGCAAGTCGCGTGAGAAATCGTGACTAAGCTAGGTGCGCAGAGCGACCTTCGCAATTGCGCTGCCGCCCGCTCGGCATCTGAACCGCGCTGTTGTAAATCCGCTTCCCGCCACGATGACCGGCTGGTTTGAGTCGCAGGCAGAGTCTCCCAAATCGAGCTGCGACTACATCAGATTAGATCGGTGTTGCGCAATCAACGCTTGCTCTGGCTCGGTGGATTTTCAAAAAGCAGCTCCACCTTGTTCAATATCTGTCCAGCCGAAACAGCGCGAGGGCGCGGCTACTTTTCAGCCTCGTCCGGTCGTGCTGTGCTCTGCTGCGTCTGCTCCATCGCCTTGCCGATGTTCTGCTGCATTTGTTCCATGGTTTTCTTTCCCTGCTCGATTTCTTGTTTTTTCGCGGCGGCGACCGTCGCGGCGGTGGTCGCGGTTTCGACGCCACAGCCGGCGAGCGCCGCGGCAGCAATCAGCGTGATAATTCGTCTCATGGGCATTCTCCAGGGTGACATCGGCCGATGCGGGGCAAGTCCCTGTTCATAGCTTACGCTCCTTGGCGTTCCAGTGACGTTCGAGGTTGTGCACCAGTTGCTCGCTCAAATGGCAGAACGCCTGTTCGTAGGCGTAGGTCGCCATGTAGGCGCGGAAGGTATCCAGCGGCTCGGTCTGCACCCGGATCGCCTTGCGGTTGCCGCCGGCGCTGACCATGCCCGAGCCGAGGGCGTTCGCGATGCAGGCGTCCACCGCCTGCTCCAGTAGCTCGCGCGGATGCACCTCGTTTACCAGCGTGCGCGCCTCGGTGTCATCCACGCGGAAAGTCTTGTCGAACATGATCGCCTG
>JAJZUN010000168.1 GCA_021848555.1 Pseudomonadota bacterium
GGCGTGTTCTCCCACCGCATGGCGACTTACTCTCTTGCTACTTACACTCACTCTTGGGGCAGGCAGTCTATCCCGCAGGAGCACCAACCGGCAAGTCTCCAACCGCGGCAATTGTTGCGCTAGATCAAGAAAAGCCAACACACTTCAACTTAGCCGTGCCTACTCGACGATTTCCGCGATGACTTCCCGCTTCTTCTTCACCCACGGAAGCATGGGCAGGACCAGCAGGATCAGGACCAGCAGCGCCACGGCGAGAGAGATCGGCCGGGTGAAGAATATGGCCGCGCTGCCGTTGGCCATGATCAGCGACTGGCGCAGCGCATTTTCCATCATCGGCCCGAGCACCATGGCCAGGACCAGCGGCGCGGCCTCGTAATTGAACTTTTTCATGAAATAACCGACACCGCCGAAGAACAGCATCAAGCCGATTTCACCCACGTTATTGTTCAGGCTGAATACCCCGATCAGGCAGAACAGCAGGATCAGCGGAAACAGCACCTCGTAGGGAATTTTCAGAATCTTCACCCAGATGCCGATGAGCGGGAGGTTCAGCACCAGCAGCATGATGTTGCCGATGTACATGCTGGTGACCACGCCCCAGAACAGATCCGGATGCTGCTTGATCAGCATCGGCCCCGGCTGCATGCCGTAGATGGTGAGCGCGCCCAGGAGCATCGCCATGACCACATTGGCCGGAATGCCCAGGGTCATGAGCGGAATGAAGGCGCCGCCGGCAGCCGCATTGTTGGCCGATTCCGGACCGGCCACACCTTCGATGACGCCGGTGCCGAATTTTTCCGGATGACGCGACAGTTTCTTTTCCATGCCGTAGGAAACGAAAGAGGAAATCACCGCCCCGCCCCCCGGAAGGATGCCGAGGAAAAAACCGGCCACCGAACCGCGGATGATCGGCCAGATGCTGTCGCCCCAGTCCCTGCGGTTCGGCAGCAAGCCTTTGATCTTGGTTTCGAAGACTTCGCGTTTGATCTTGCTTTCCACGTTGAGCAGCACCTCGGACACGCCGAACAGGCCCATCACCACCGGCACCAGCCCGACCCAGTACATGTCGAAGGTAAACCGCGGCGTCGCGGTCATGATGTCCATGCCGATCAGTCCGAGGAACAGGCCGAACGCCGCCATCAGCAGGGCCTTGGGCATGGAGCTGCCGGCGAGGAAGGTGACGATGACCAGGCCCAGCAGCATCAGGCAGAAATATTCCGGCGGGCCGAATTTCAGCGCCACCTCGGCCAGCAACGGCGCCAGCAGCATCAGGCCCAGGATAGACAGGGTGCCGGCGATGAAAGAACCGAACGCCGCGATGCCCAGCGCCGCGCCGGCGCGGCCCTTGCGCGCCATCTGGTAGCCGTCCAGGCAGGTAACGACCGAGGCCGCCTCGCCCGGAATGTTGACCAGGATGGAGGTCGTGGAGCCGCCGTACATGGCACCGTAATAAATCCCCGACAGCATGATAACGGCGGAAACCGGGGAGAGATGAAACGTGGTCGGCAGGAGCAGCGACATGGCGGCCACCGGACCCAGGCCTGGGAGCACGCCTACCAGCGTGCCGATCAGGACACCCATGAAACAGAAGAACAGGTTCGCCGGCTGCAGCGCCACTTCGAACCCCAGCATGACGTTGGCGAGTATCTCCATATTCAGAATCCCAGAACACCCGCAGGCAGCTGGGCTTCGAGCCAGAGTTCGAAAATGGCGTAGGAGCCCAGCGTCGCCCCGCTGGCCCCGGCCAGCACTTTCCTCCAGCTCAGCGGTTCCATCACGCGCAGCAGGAACGCGGTGAGCACGAAGGTGTCCAGGAGAAAACCCAGCGTTCGCAGCAGAACCGCGTAGAACACCAGGGAGGTCATGACCAGCAGCACCGTCGGCCATCGGGTATGGGCCCACAGGTCTTTCAGCGTATCCACCCTGCCCCTGGAGAATTGCTGGACGAACACGATCAAGGCCAGCAGCACCATGGCGGCGCCCGACATGAAGGGGAGGAATCCCGGTCCCGGGGATGAAAAAGTGCCCAGGCCGTACTTACCCGAGTAGAGCACGATGGACAGGCCGATGACCAGCCAGAACAGGCTGGAGCGCTGATCGTTATTCTTCAATATTCTTCCCGACCAGCCACAAACCCCGACGATGCGCCGCCGCGTCCGCATCGCGCAGGACACGGCATCGACTCCGGCGCATGTGTCGTCGGCAAGCACGCACCCGAGGATCCATGCCGCGTCTCCGGCCGGCTTATTTCTTGTACAGGCCTATGCCCAGGCTCTTGATCAGATCGCCGGTTTCGACGTAATCCTTGTGCACCAGCTTGGTCAGCCCGTCGCTGCCCAGATACGCCGGCGGCATGTCGAATTTGTCCATCACGTCCAGAAACGGTTTCGACTCCATCGCCTTGGCGAAGGCATTTTGCAGCTTCTCCACCGCCTGCTTGGGCATGCCGGCCGGCCCCATCAGGCTCAACGCCGAATGCACCGCAAACGGATAGCCTTTCTCCCTGAGCGTGGGCACGTTGGGGAAGGCCTTGAGCCGCTGATCCGTCCAGACCACCAGCAGACGCAGGGTTCCCGCGTTCACGTGCTCTTTCCACTCCGTCGTCTGGGACACCGCGTGCACATGGCCGCCGAGCAGCGCAGTCACCGCCTGCAGGCCGCCCGGAAACGGCACGTGGTTCCACTCGATATTCTCCTTCTTTCCCAGGTATTCCATGGCCAGGTGCTGCCCCGTGCCCAGGCCTGAGGTGCCGTAGTTGATCTTGCGCGGATTCTTCTTGGCGTAGTCGATAAACTCTTCGAACGTCTTCCAGGGCGAGTCGGCGCGCACCACCAGACCGTACTGGTACAGGCCATACTGCATGATGAAGCTGAAATCCTTCAGGGGATCGTAAGGCACCGCCTGCAGGTGCGGCGAATACCCGGGCACTCGGCCGGGCAGGCCTGAACTGCGTACCAAATCCGCCCCTGGCGGGCCTCTGCGGACCCTGGGTTCATCGAATTGCCGGGGAGAAATTTGGTAGGCGCGATTGGACTCGAACCAACGACCCCCACCATGTCAAGGTGATGCTCTAACCAGCTGAGCTACGCGCCTAACTAAATGCACGCGCATTCTATCCCAAGGCGGGGTGGCGCACAAACGCTGCGCGCCAACGCAGAGCGGAACCCAGGGTGCGTACAGCGGACCCCGCAAAGAAACGCGGCCCGCCTACCCTCCCCACGCCTTGGTTTTCGAGTCGTACTGATAGGGCTTGGTCTTGAACAACACGTCCTGGCAGGTCAGCGTATATTCCGCACCGGCCGGCTTGTACGCGTAAGGCTGGCCGTTGGGACATTTGGCCAGCGCCGGGAGATACTTGGGCACCAGTTTCTCCAGCGCATCGGGCAGGCTGCCGGCATCGCGCTTGTAACCCGACAGCGCGCCGACGATGGCACCGCCGCGCCCTTCCACCGTGCTCGCGTTCTGCTGTCCGCCGGTGTAGAAATCCAGGGCAACGTAGGCACAGACCAGCACCACGACCAGCACCACCATCGAGACGACCCGCGCCGAGCCGGCCGCGGATCCAGGCGACTTCAGTTCTCCCATCGTTCTCTCCCCGCTGTTGTCGAAGCAGTTTGTTTGCGTAAGCTTAACGCAGACTCAGCATTTCTGCAGCATGTTTGCGCGTGGTGGCGGTGATTTCGGTGCCGCCCAGCATGCGCGCCACCTCCTCGATGCGCCCTTTCCGATCCAGCACCGAGACCATGGTCTTCATCCCGCCCTCGACGCCGAACTTGCTCACCGACCACTGCCGGTCGGCCTGCGCCGCCACTTGAGGCAGATGCGTGACGCACAACACCTGGCGTTCGCGTCCCAGGGTCCCCAACTGGCGGCCGACGATCTCGGCCACGCCGCCGCCGATGCCGGCGTCCACCTCGTCGAAAATCAAAGTCGGCACCCGCGCGGCCTTGCTGGTGATCACCTGGATCGCCAGGCTGATGCGCGACAGTTCGCCCCCCGAGGCCACCTTGGCGAGGGCGCGCGCTTCCATGCCGGGATTGGCGGCGACCAGGAACTCAACCTGCTCCGCGCCATGGACGCTGCCTTCCGCCGGGCAGGGATTGAGTCCCGCCTCGAACCGGCCGCCCGCCATTGCCAGCGCCTGCATCGCCTGCGTAACCTCTTTGCCCAGCTTGGTCGCAGCCTTCTTCCTGCCCGCGCTGAGCCTCGCCGCGAGATCGAAGTAGGCGGTGCGCGCCTGTTGCTCCTGTTTCACCAAAGCTTCGAGATCGGAGGCAATTTCGAGTTCGGCCAGGCGCGCCTGCAGTTGCCGCAGGTGCTCCGGCAGGTCCTGCGGCGCAAGGCGGAATTTGCGTGCGCTGTCGTGTATCGCCTGCATGCGCGCCTCTACCGCCGCCAGCCGCTGCGGATCGAGTTCGACCCGGTCGGCGTAGTGGCGCAGCGCATAGACCGCCTCCTGCACCTGCGCCTCGCCGGAACGGATCAGCTCCAGCGCCTCGCGCAGGCGCGCATCGTAGTCGAGCAGGCCCTCCAGCCGCGCGCCCGTGCCCGAGAGCAGCGGCAGGCAGGACGCATCGGCCTCGGACAAGGTGTCCAGCGCCGCCTGCACGCCCTCGATCAGGCCCGCCGCATGGGCCAGACGGCTGTGCTCCGCCTGCACCGCCTCCCATTCGTCCGGCTGCAGGGCCAGTTGCGCCAGTTCCTGCGCCTGCCATTGCAGTTGCTCGCGCTCGGCGTTGCGCTGGGCCGCGTGCGTCTCGTATTCGGCGCGCGCCTGCGCCAGCTTCTGCCAGTGGCGATACGCCGCCGCGACTTCGGCGGCGAGCGGCGCAAGTCCGGCGTGCGCATCGAGCAGCGCGCGCTGCGCATCGGCTTTGAGCAGCGACTGGTGCGCATGCTGGCCATGGATGTCCACCAGCCATTCCCCCGCGTCACGCAGCTGGCTGAGCGTGGCCGGCCGGCCGTTGATGAACGCGCGCGAGCGCCCGCTCTGGTCGACTACCCGCCGCAGCAGAATGGAACCGGGGTCGCCCTCGAGTTCGGCCGTGCGCAGCCACAGACCAAGCCCGGGCAGCGCCTGAATGTCGAATTCGGCGCTGACCTCCGCGCGTTCGCAACCGTCCCGCACCACGGACGCATCGCCGCGCTCGCCCAGGGCCAGCGCCAGCGCGTCGATCAGAATGGATTTGCCGGCGCCGGTTTCGCCGGTGAGCACGGTGAAGCCGGAGTGGAACTCCAGTTCGAGCGTATCGACAATGACGAAATCGCGGATACTGAGCGTCCGCAGCATGCTTACATTTCGCTCCAGTGCAGCTTTTCGCGCAGCATGGCGTAGTAGCTGTAGCCAGGCGGATGCACAAAGCGGATGGAATGCGGTGCGCGGCGCACGATGACCTTGTCGTCGGCCGCCAGTTCGGAATGCGGCTGCCCGTCGAAATGCAGGCTTGCGCCGACGGCGCGCTGCTTGATGGTAATCTCGATCACGCAGCGGTCGCTCACGGTGATCGGCCGGTTGGACAGCGTATGCGGGCACACCGGGACCAGGGCGATACCGGGCACACTCGGCTGCAGTATCGGCCCGTTGGATGAAAGCGCGTAGGCGGTCGAGCCGGTGGGGGTGGCGAGGATGATGCCGTCGGCCCGCAGGTCGTAGACGAACTGGCCGTCGATGTGCACCAGGAATTCGATCATGCGGCCGGTCGCACCCTTGTTGACCACGATGTCGTTCAACGCCTGGGTGCTGAATATTTCCTGTTCCCCGCGCAGCACCCGGGCTTCGAGCATGGTGCGCTCGCCTATGGTGTACTGGCCGGCGAGCAGCAGCTCGATGGTTTCGCGCATCTGCGAGAACGCGATGTCGGTCAGGAATCCCAGGCGCCCCTGGTTGACACCGACCAGCGGCACGCCGTGGACGGCCAGATGGCGCGCCGCGGAGAGCATGCTGCCGTCGCCGCCCAGCACCACCGCAAGATCGGCCTCCCCGCCGATGGCGGCATAATCGGCCGCGGCGAAACCGTTCCTGCCGATATTTGCGGCGGTCTCCTTTTCGATCAGCACGGAACAGCCGCGCTGCTGCAGCAGCCCGGCCAGGCCGAGCAGCGACTCGGCGATTTCGGCGGTATTGTAGCGGCCGATCAACGCCACTGTTTTGAATGCGGGAGACATCACATTGAAATTAAACCACATCGCCCCCACTTCGTGTTGATGCGGACGCGCAATATGTTGCGAAAGACAAGCGAATTTCAACAGCCTGATAGAATACGAGCATGCTTGATCGACGCGCCCAAATTCTGCTCAAGACCCTGGTAGAACGCTATATTGCCGAAGGCCAGCCGGTCGGCTCGCGCGCGCTGTCGCGCTATTCCGGCCTGGACCTGTCGCCGGCGACCATCCGCAACATCATGTCGGACCTGGAGGAACTCGGGTTCATCTCCAGCCCGCACACCTCCGCCGGGCGCATCCCGACGCCGCGCGGC
>JAJZUN010000169.1 GCA_021848555.1 Pseudomonadota bacterium
AGGCCACGCCTACCGCGAACACGGCGGTGTTGAAGATCACGAAGACCGAGCTCAGCAGGGTGGAACCCGGCGAGCTGGCGATCTGGGAGAACGGTGCCGAGAAGAACTGGCCGATCGCCGCGGTGAGTACGCTCGTCGACAGGTCCGTCGAGGGCGTCGCGCCCAGGTAGGGCTGGATAGACTGGGCGCTGACGATGCCAGGGCTCACCTGCGCGTGCGCCAGGATCGGCCACAGCACCAGATCGACCAGGCCGGCCAGCAGCCCCAGCTGCAGAACTCGCTTCCACCATTCGCGCTTGATCGCCATGCTCCTAGCAGCCCCGCGCCAGAGCAGGCGCGCATGCTAGTCATGCTAGAAGTGGCAAAGCAATAGTCGAAGGTCGCGATGCACGCGCAATCGCGATTCATCGCGAATCACCGCGAGACGCTCTTTGCACGAACGCAACAATGGCAATGCGCAAATATGCAATTACTCATTCCTCCGGAAGCTGAGCGACGTACTCCGTGAGGATGTCCTTGATGCTCTTGCCATGCCTGGCCGCATAGATCTTCAGCTTCGTGTGCTGATCCGTGGCCAACTCGAAATTCACCCTCTTCATCGGGGTATCGTCAGCCAGGCTAGCCAGGGTCGCGGCGCGGCCTTTGCTCGCGCTCGGTCGGCCGGCAGTCAGGGGAGGGGGTTGCTTGCTCATTGGCGCAGATCCTCAAGCGATCAAATGAGTAATTGTCGCAGTTCGGCGGCCAGGGCACGGATTTCCGCAGCTGCATCGCCGCTCGGGTCCGCGTCCATCACGGTTGTTCCCGCCGCCGCGGTGCTCGGATAGATCACGCGCTGCGTGATGCGGGAATCCAGGATCGGCAGGCCGTAGTCCGCCAAAGCATCGACGACCTCCGTACCCAGGCGGGTTCCCTTGATCGCCCGGGACACGATGAATGCCGCGCGCAGCCGGCCGTCGGTGACCTCGATGCGCTGCTTCACCAGGTCGACCAGATCGGCGGTGGCCCAGATGTCGTAGGGCGACGGCTGTACGGGGATCAGGATGCACGAGGCCGCCTTGATCGCCGATACGGCCAGGTCGGCAGCCTGGGGCGCTCCGTCGATCACTACGAAGTCCTTGCGTGCGACGTTCTTGATGTCTCGCTCGAGGGTCGGCCGGTCGAGTCCGACGACCGTCAAGGGCTGATCCTCGCGCACGGCAGCCCAGTCGCGAGCGCTGCCTTGAGGGTCACTGTCCACCAATAGGACGTCAGTCCCATCGAGCTGTAAGGCCCTGGCCAGGTGCGTGGCAATCGTGGTCTTGCCGGCGCCTCCCTTCTGGTTCAACACGGCGATGACGTGCATGCGCATGCGGGCTCCTTTGCGGGATTGAGGGGATACTCATCGCATCATAGCTCAATGCGCAAATGAGTAAAGCCGCGAACGCGCATTTACGCAATCCTGAGCAATTGGTGGAAGAAGCTCGGCAGGTCGGCCAGCGCAGGGGGTTAGCGGCGTCTGGGGGCTGCAACAACCCTGGCTGCCGGTAGTCGATCAGCAGCAAGCGCATGACGGCCCCATGCACGGCGAGAGCCGTAGTATGGCGGTACACAAGCCCCGGGAAGGGCGCGCTGCTCTGCTACTCCAACGTTCAGGGGGACCAAATGGCTGCTGGGATTGTTGCCGCACTGGCAAGTGCCGCAGGCGGGCTCACCATCGCCGGCGCCACCTATTGGTTCACGAAGCAGCGCGATCGCGAGGCCGAACTGCGCAAAGAAAAACTCGGCTACTACAAGGAGTTCACGGCAAGTCTCAGCGGAATCCTTGGCGCTGAAGGAACCGCCGAGGGGCAGCGCCGCTTTGCCAAGGCCTGCAACGACCTCAACCTCGTTGCGGCGCGGCCTGTTCTCGAGACGTTGCAAGCGTTTCAGGATGAGATTCGTGTGGGCAATGCCGCCGGCAGCCAGGACCAGCACGACCACTTACTATCTGCGCTGTTCTCCGCGATCCGGCGAGATCTTCGCATCCCACCTGGTGATGACGAAGGCAGCCTCCGGCTGAGGCTGTGGGCATCCGGTCAGCCTGCGGGAGCCGACAAATGCGCGAATGGTTGATCGCCCTTGTGCCGCTGTTGAGCGCGGCGGTCGGCGCCTATTTCACGTACCTGTTCACAGCTCGCGCTGCTCGCGACCAGGCAATCAGCCGATTCAAGGAGGAGAAGTACGCGAAGCTCCTCGTCAAGCTGCAGGGATTCGTCGGTTCGACACGCTCAGCGCAGCTGAAGCGAGAGTTCTTCGAGGAGCAGTACCAGGCCTGGCTTTACGCGTCTGACGAGGTTGTCGCGGCCATCAACGCGTTGGTGCAGCTCGTCGAAGAGGGGCAGGGCAAGGACCCTGATCCGGTCGCCGGCCGCAAGGCGGTTGGCTGCGTCGTGCTGGCGATGCGCAAGGACTTGCTGCGGCGGACTGAACTCAACTACGAGTCGTTCCGGTACACGGACGTGCTCGGGCAATCGCGGAATCGATAATTTGAGTGGGGGCATCCGGGCCGTGGATAGTGGGCACTATGGCCTGTCCTGCCTGTCACGAAACTCGCGGACCTGGTCAAGCATGTCTGCAACCTCTCGCGTGTTCTTGGCCTCAATTTCAACGCCATCGAATTTCAGGCGCAACTTGCGTCCAGCCCGACGGGTCAGCCACGCGACACCAACGCTTGAAATTGCGGTGATGAGTGCATCGGCGTGATTGAAGATGAATTCACCGATGGGCCCGCCGCCGCCTCCACCGCCGCCGCCCAAGGAGTCCATCGCAAAGCCTCGCTGGCTAGACGCGTGGGCCTGAGATGAGAACTGCCTGAGCTCGGCTTGGTACTCCGCGCTGAACGGTGGCGCATCCTCTTTGGCACGCACCAGGCTCAATTCGATCGCCCTTGACGGGGTGGTCATGTCTGATTGATTAGGCTGGGGAACGGAGCTACTTCGAGCATCGAGTCCAGTGTAGTTAAGGTGAATACCCGGCCGTCGGTGTCACGCACGACAGGCCCCAATGCATCGTTTATGCGCGCCCAGCCGATCCCTCCCAGAACAGCGAACAACGGGACACCACCGAGGCGGACCGACTCTGCCCTTAGCCTGCCAAAGCGCAAGGCCTTGTCTCGCGCCGTGCCGCCGTTGTTCGTTCCCTTACACTCCAGCATCGCTTTCAGGCTGTCATCAGCGGGGTCGAAAACGACGAAATCAGGAGCCGGGGTTACATGAACCTCGAAGCGTCGCGCAATATCGGCCTGGTTGTGGCTTCCGGTACGGATGAACGAGATCTTCCTGGCTGTGAACAGTCCCTCGACGGCGTCCTCGATCAAGTCCCCCCGCTTTGTGGATGTGGCGTCGAGGACCTGGCGGAAAGCGCCGCCGTAGTGGCGTTGATGAAGAAACACGCGTAGCGGCACGCCGTTGGTTGCGAACGCGCGGACGCTGGCCCATCCGTTTTCGGTGTCGGGCTTTTGTTGCTTGCTCTTGAGTCCAGCTGGCGCATCGCCAAATAGCTCGCCATCCATTGCCATGGTGATCGTCTTGGCCGCGACTTGCGCCTGGGCTGTCGCCTTGGCCAGAGCCGTCGCCGTGTTCGGTCGCTGGTAGTCAATCGCACTGCGTTCAAGCGTGTCGATCTGCGATGCCGACAGCGCGGGCATCTCATCGGGGCCGCCTGCCAGCAGCGTCGAATGGGCAAATTCTTCTTTCGTCAGCCCCAGCAGCGTGCGAAAAACCAGCAGCGTGCGCGGACACGCTAGGAGGGCGGCTTGCAGTTCCGCTTCGGCGACCCTGGTGAATCCAGAGGTCAGCCTAGCCGCTGCGTCGTAGGCTGCGAAGAAGTGTTCCGTCTCGTAGAAAGGAGCCTCGTGGATGTAGGCGAAATCGGGGGCGAGATGGGGCATGTACAGCTCGCGCGCTACGGCCGCGTAAATCGCGCCGTGGTCCTCGGTGCCGTGCCGTTGTGGCACCAGGCGGATTTGCTGAATTCGTTGGGTGAACGTGTCGGCGGAAAGGATGGCCTGAATCGTTGCTTCGACTGTCACCGGATCACCCCTCCATCGCGTTGATCAGGCGACCGGGTGCATCCTCAGCCCAATCAGCCGCAATGCGGCGTAGACCCTCTCTCACAAAGTCTCCGTGCAACTCTATGCCTCCGGCCCTACGCCCGAGCCTGCGGCCAACCACAACGGTCGTCGCGCCCCCGGCGAATGGATCGACCACGACGCCATCGATCGGGCAGGCGGCCTTGATGAAAAACTCGGCCAATCCCTCGGGCATGGCGGCGGTGTGTGCTACGCCCTTGTGTTGGTTGTAGGTCTGAGGCACGGCGACCACATTGCCTGGGTCTGCACCGCCCAGTAGATAGGTCTTTGTGCGGTCGCGCCCGAAGCCAGCTTCAGTGCTGCGCCGGCCAAGTGTGTCCTTCTTGCGACGCTCGATTTCCGATGCATCTGCCTTGTAGGGGACCCGGATGGCATTCAGGTCAAAGAACGGCTTGTTCCCGCGTGCGAAATGGTAGACGTACTCGAAGCTGTCCTTGGTCCGCGGCCCGAACTTGCCCGGCACCGCATTGGGCTTGGCCCACACGTAAGTCTCAACCCACCGCCAGCCCATGTTTTGGAGGGCAAGCACGAGCTGGTAGACATAGGGATGGCGCTGGCCCCTTAGCGGGCCTCGGTTCGCAACCCGATTCTTGATATTGATGATGAGGCTGCCGCTAGGCTTGGCCGCATCGAACATGGCTCGCGCGAACGGCAGAAACCATTCGACGTAGCGGTCAGGATGAATGCGGCTGTACGCCCGGGCATCCGCATAGGGTGGCGACGTGAAGAATAGGTCGACGCTCTCTCGCGGAAGCGCGGGCAGCACGGACAGCGAATCACCCTCGATTACTCCCTCACGGAGCATCCGCTGAAGTAGCTGTTCGGCACCTTCGGTCACCATGTGCGAGCCCATGGCCTCGACTACGAGCGATGCAGAGCGGCTCGGCTGCGCCCCGGCTGTTCCCTGAACCAACTTCAATGTCGGCTTCTTGCTCATTGGTGTGCCCCCATCGTGCTGCGCAGCATACCAAGGCTGGCGGTCATCCAAGGCAGTACGCGCATGTAGCACATTTCCTGTTCACCCCAGTTTGGCCGCGAGCCGTTCCGCCTCGACGTGCGTGTATCGCTTGAGCATGGCCAGGCTCTTGTGGCCCGTCATCGAAGCAACTTCCATGATGCCGAGCCCCTTCTCGAACAACCGCGACGTGGCCTCGTGGCGAAGATCATGGAACCGGAGGTTTGCGAGCATCGTGTCCTCGCCTTCGAGCTTGGCGAGGAGATCCACCGCGCGAGGGCTCGGCTCACGCTTCTTGTAGACCAGTGCGCGCAGCTCGGCTTGGGCGTCGAGGCCCGCGGCCTGCAGCTTTGCCAGTAGCAAGCGATGCACGTGCTCACGCCGTGCACGCTTGATGCAACGCTGCCAGATGGCCTCGAAGCCGCTGACGGTCTTCCACGGAAAGACGCGGCCGTCGATGCGGCGGGGGAGGGTCTTGAAGGCCTCGATCGCGGCGGTCGACAGGGCCACCGTACGGCTTTCACCGTTCTTGGTGTCGACCAGGTGGGCGGTGCGGCGCTTTAGGTCGACGCGCGACCACTCGAGGCCGATCAACTCGCCGAGGCGCATACTGGTTTCGATGGCCAGCGTGATGATCTGTGGGAGGCCCGTGGCCGCGCCTGGTGCCGCCGCGGCGCGCATCAAGGCATCGAGCTCGCCGGGGCGCAACCGGCGATCACGCGCACGGGGCTTCGGCGGCTTTCGGATGGCCTTAACTGGGTTGCCAGCAGGCAGGGCGATGCTCATTTCCCGCTCGGCGTAGGTGAAGAGCGCCGAGAGTGCATGCAGGCGATGGATGACGCTCTGCGGAGAGAAGCCATCGGCGAGAAGTTCATCGCGCCAGGCGGCTACGTCTATGTTCCTCACGCGGCCGATGGCATAGGCCCCGAACTTTCCGCTCGCTGCCTGCACATGCCCTGCCGCGCTGTGATCTCTTTTGTGGGGCACTACCGTCCGCATGTAGGCGTCGGCAACATCAAAGATCAACGTCCGAGCCGCATCGTCGCGCAGTGCTGCGATGTTCCCGAGATCGTGCTCGCGCTCCAGCTCGCGAGCCCAGCGTTGAGCATCCACGAGGAGGTCGAAACTTCGACTGATCGCAGGGGCGCCCTTGCGCCGGATGCGCACCTGCCAACCCCCCTTCCGCTGGACGAATGTTGCCATTGCGCCACGCTCCCGATTGTCCCCAATTTGTCCCAAATGCAGTCTAGCAGTGTGGAAGAGCAAGGAAAATAGCGCCTTTCAGGTCGAGCGAATTTTGGATTTGGGAGCAGAGGGTCGCAGGTTCGAATCCTGTCGCCCCGACCAGATTTATCAACGATTTACGGGAGCCGGCCATGGGCCGGCTTTTTCGTGGGCGG
>JAJZUN010000170.1 GCA_021848555.1 Pseudomonadota bacterium
CACTGCATGAGCTGGCGCATCCCCCCGGGAAAATTCCGCGGCATCGCCGGCCTGGATCTCGCGGCGCTGGGTATCCCCGCGGAGCAGGACTATGTCGCCGCCTACTGCAGGCGCACCGGGCGCGAGCGCATCGACAACTGGGATTTCTATCTCGCTTACAATATGTTCCGCATCGCCGCCATTTTGCAGGGCATCAAGAAGCGCGCGGTGGACGGCACCGCCGCCAGCGCGCACGCAGCCGACGCCGGCTCGCGCGTGCAGCCGCTGGCGAAGATGGCCTGGGACTACGCGCAAAAAGTCATCGCGGCCGGGAAATAGTCCGGCCGCTTCCGCAACACTTTCATTCTACGAAAGGCAAACCATGGATTTCGCATATACCGACAAGGTCAAGGCCATGCAGGCCAAGCTCATCGCCTTCATGGACGAGCATATCTATCCGAACGAGCACCGCTTCCACCAGGAGATCCTGGAAAACCGGAAGAAGGGCAATCCCTGGATTCCGACCAAGATCGTGGAGGAACTCAAGCCCAAGGCGCGCGCCGCCGGGCTGTGGAATCTGTTCCTGCCGCATTCCAAGCGCGCGCCCGAAGGCCTGTCGAACCTGGAATACGCGCCGCTGTGCGAAATCATGGGTCGGGTGTCGTTTGCCTCGGAGGTGTTCAACTGCTCGGCGCCCGACACCGGCAACATGGAAACCATAGAGCGCTACGGCAGCGAGGACAACAAGCGCCAGTGGCTGGAGCCGCTGCTGCGCGGCGAGATCCGCTCGGCCTTCCTCATGACCGAGCCCAACGTCGCATCGAGCGACGCCACCAACATCGAGTGCAGCATCGAGAAGCAGGGCAATGAATACGTCATCAACGGGCGCAAATGGTGGTCGTCCGGCGGCGGCGACCCGCGCTGCAAGCTGTACATCGTCATGGGCCGGACCAACCCGGACGCGCCGCGGCACAGCCAGCAGTCGATGATCCTGGTGCCGAGCGACGCGCCGGGGGCCAGGGTGGTGCGAGCGCTGTCGGTGTTCGGCTACGACGACGCGCCGCACGGCCACATGGAAATCGAACTGAAGAACGTGCGCGTGCCGGCCGGGAACCTGCTGCTCGGCGAAGGCCGCGGCTTCGAGATCGCGCAGGGGCGCCTCGGGCCGGGACGCATCCACCACTGCATGCGCCAGATCGGCGTGGCCGAGCGCGCGCTGGAACTCATGTGCAAGCGCTCCCTGTCGCGGGTCGCGTTCCACAAAACCATCGCCGAGCAGGGCGTGACGCGCGAGCGCATCGCCCAGGCGCGCATCATGATCGACTCGACGCGCTGGCTGGTGCTCAACGCCGCCTACATGATGGACACGGTGGGCAACAAGGTGGCCAAGGCCGAGATCGCGATGATCAAGGTGCTCGCCCCGACCATGGCGCTGCAGGTGATCGACTGGTCGATGCAGGCGCACGGCGGCGGCGGCGTATCCGACGATTTCCCGCTCGCCATGATGTACGCGCATTCGCGCACGCTGCGCTTTGCCGACGGCCCGGACGAGGTGCACCGCAACGCCATCGCCAAGCTCGAACTGGCGAAGCACATGAGCGTGCCCAAGACGGCCAAGACCGCCTGAACCCGACCCATCGAAAGGGAGCCAACGATGCTGAAGCTCGGCGGATTTGCAGTCAGCAATTATTACAACAAGGTCAAGGTCGCGCTGCTGGAAAAGGGCATCCCGTTCGAGGAGGTGTACTGCCTGACCTCGCAGGACGAGGCCTACCTCAAGCGCTCGCCCATGGGCAAGGTGCCTTACCTCGAAGTGGACGGTAAGTTCCTGTGCGAGTCGCAGGTGATCTGCGAATACCTCGAAGACCACTATCCGGAGCATCCGCTGTATCCGAAAGACGTGTTCGAGCGCGCGCGGGTGCGCGAACTCGTCACCGTCATCGAATTGCACATGGAACTGGTCGCGCGCCGCCTGTATACCCAGGCGTTCTTCGGCGGCAAGGTGTCCGATGAGGTCAAGGCGCAGGTGGAGAAGGAACTGGCGAAAGGCGTGCGCGCGTTCAAGCAGTTGGCGAAATTCTCGCCCTATGTCGCCGGCGCCGACCTGTCCTACGCTGACTGCGCTGCGGGCGTGCACCTGCCGCTGGTGTCGTTGTCGAGCAAAATCGTCTACGGCCGCGACGTGCTCGAAGACTGCGCCCCGGTGAGGCCTTACCTCAAAATGTTGAACGAGCGCCCGGCGTTCAGGAAAATGAACGACGATCGCAAGGTGGCGACCGAGGCGATGGCGGCGGCGCGCGCGAACAAGGGCTGAAGGCGGGGGTGCGGATCTTCGTCGCTTGATTCCTCAACCCGTTCCGTTTCCGGACGGGGAGGCGACGCTTCCCGTCTGCCACCATCCAGGGCGTCGTGGTTTGATCGAGTAACGCATTGAGCAAGAAGATCATCTATTTCTTCCGGCTCGAGTCCGGGGCCGGATACCGCTTCGACGTGGAATTCGATCGCCCCCCTGCGGGCGGTGATCTGCCCGAGTGGGCGCGCCAAGAGGTGGAAAGATGCCCGCATTGCCCGCTGCCCGACGCTCCGGGCGCGCCCTGCCCGGCAGCCGCCGATCTGGTGCCCGTGGTGGAGAGGTTTTCCGCGCTGTCTTCGATAGACCGGGTTGAAGTCCACGTGGTGACCCCGCAATACGAAGCACGCAAGCACACCGATACCCAGACTGCCCTGCGCGCCTTGATGGGCCTGATCCTGGCAACCAGCGCCTGCCCGATACTCGGGCGCATGCGGCCGCTGGCGCATATGCATATGCCCTTTGCCACCGGGACGGAAAATGTCTATCGCATCGTGTCGATGCACCTCATGGGTCAATTCCTGCGCGGCGAACCCGCGGGACTGGCCGGGCTCAAGGAATTCTTCGCCGATATCGAGCGGCTCAACCACGCTTTCTTCGCCCGCCTGAATCGCGCGGTGCAGCGCGACGCCGGTATCAACGCGCTGGTGTCGCTGCAATCGCACAGCATGCTGGCCAGCATGTCCATCGAGACCGAGATGGAAAACATCCGCAGCTGGTTTGCGCAGACACCTGCGGGCAAACCAGGTGGGATTGCGCCGCAGCATAAAGAAGGCGCTTGAAGCCGTTGACCAGCCTGGCGACAGTCGAAGCGCAGTTGATTTTAGTCAACGCCCGATCGGGCAAAGATGCTATGAATAGGCCAATTCTTCTGGAGAGGCGATGTTCAATCTCAAGGTCGGACAGGAACTGGAATTCATCGTAGCGGCAACCACGGAAGGCCTGGTGATACCGAAAGGCACCCGCGTGCGCGTAGGTGCGATCATGTCGGAGATGACCGAATCCAAAGTCACGCTGGTGGTGCATGGCGGAGGACTGCCGGAGACGCTGACGGTCGATAGGCATGTCGTGACGCTGCATTGCCGTCCGCCGCACGACGCGCAATGACTGTCTGCTCGCCGGAACGACAGCATTGACCGCGGTCGCGCGAACTCATCCCATCGGGTTGGTCGGATTCCTGTCCTGCAGGATGTCTTCCATGCGCCACTGGATCGAGGGCTTGATCCGCGGATGGGTGAGGATGTAGAAGCGCCCGTCGCGCACCGCTTCGAACACTTTTTGCGCCACATCGCCGGCGCTCTGCTTGCCCGAGGTCACCGCCTTGCGCAGCAGCGCCTCGCGCGCCTGCTGCTCGGCGGTCTTTTCCCGCGCCGGATTCTGCAGCAGCGCCGGGCGGTTGCGTTCCGAGTCGACGATTCCGGTCGGCACGTAGGCCGGGCACAGCACCGAGCAGCCGATGCGGGCCTGCTTCAGCGCGAGATCGTGGTACAGGGTCTCGGTGAGCGTGACCACGGCGTGCTTGGTGACGTTGTACATGGCCGATCCGGGCGGCGAAATCAGTCCCGAGACCGAAGCGGTGTTGACGATGTGCGCCTCGTCCCCTTGTGCGAGCATGATGGGCGTGAATACGCGTACGCCGTGGATCACGCCCCACAGGTTGACGCCCAGGGTCCATTCCCAGTCGGCGACGCTGTTTTCCCAGGCGTTCCCGAGCGGCGCGACGCCGGCATTGTTGGCCACCAGGTGCACCGCGCCGAAGGCCGCAAGCGCCTGTTGCGCCAGCGCCTCGACCTCGGCCGCTTTGGCGACGTCGGTGCGCACGCCGATGACCTGAGCCCCCGCGGCCTTCATTTCGGCTTCCGCCCCGGCGAGCGCCGTGGGCTCGACGTCGGCGAGCACGATGCGCATGCCCTCGCGCGCGAAACGCTCGGCCATGGCGCGCCCGAGGCCGCTGGCGCCGCCGGTGATGACCGCTACCTTGCCTTGAAAATCTTTCATGGGATGAACGCTCCGGCGTGAGAGGAAAGCAGCATCATACTGAATTGCCGCGCGCGCCGACAGGCCGCGTACTTCTTCTCCCTCGACGGGCGGGCGAGAGCGCCGCTATTTTTTGGCCGGCAGCGGCAACACCGCGCGCGGCCGGCGGTCCTTGTCGGTCGCGACGTAGGTGAGCGTCGCTTCGGTCACCTTGACCACCTCGATTTCCTCTGGATTGCGCTGCGCGTACACCTCTACATTGATGGTGATCGACGTGTTCCCCACGCGCACGATATTGGCATAAAAGGAGACCAGGTCGCCGATCTGCACCGGTTGCTTGAACTGGAAGGAATTCACCGCCACCGTGGCCACGCGGCCGCGCGCATGGCGCGCGGCGAGCACGCCGCCGGCGATGTCGACCTGCGCCATGATCCAGCCGCCGAAAATGTCGCCGTGTTGATTGGCGTCGGCGGGCATGGGCAGGACCCGCAGCACCGGCTCCTTGCCTTCTGGAAGTTTTACTGGTTCGGTCATGGTGCCCAATATTACGCCTAATGTAGTTCGCGGTCTGTTGCATTCGCGATCGTGATGGCGGCGCATAAAACGGTGGAGAATCGCATGGATGCTGGGTTTGCGGCATTTCAACGAGAATGGCGACGAGCCCAGCCGCAGCTTTGGGAAGACCGGATGCGAGCGGTGCGCAATCCGATCTGCGCAACCGTTGTCGTCTGCAACTTTGTTCAAGGCCGGCGCGCGGATGCTGGCGTCGTCGTTTCGTACCTGAGGCGGCTGACGCTAGCCGTCGGCAAAACCGCTTTTGGTCAAGCGGTAGGCCTTGTCTCCCGGGGCCAGCTCCAGCCACCCGTTGTCAATGGCAAATTGCAAGCCCGCTTTGAAATCCCTAGGGCGGTAGCCTCGCTGCGGCCAAAGCGTAAGAAAATTCTTGCGCCGCAGAACTTCGCCCGCGAGCAAACCAAAGTGCCAGACGAAAATGGCCAGTATCTCGTGCGCGCATTTCTCTGGTGTTGGTCGTGTTGTCATCGGCTACTCCAATTCCGGGTTGTAATCGGCACCTGCCTGCGGCGTGGAACGAACCGCCGCCAACAACCCATCCTACACTTCGAAACCCGCAGACGCACTGCATTGTCCGCAGTCAGTGCGGCGCCTGGCTAAGGACGCGCTTTCTCCCCCGCAATCAGCTTGCGATACTCGGCGAGTTTCGCCTTCAGCCGTTTTTCCTTGTCTATCCCCAGGCGCAGGAGGATCTTCTGCCCGCTCGACCGGCCCTCCAGGGCGGGATCGGAAAATTGATACAACACCCAGGGGCGCGTAGGCTTGAGCGGGCCGTGGATTTCAGGCACTTCAACCTTCAGCGCGCCGGCCGGTTCCGGCGTGTCGAGCAGATGGTCGATCACCACGACCAGGCGGTCGTTGAAGTGCTTGCCGGGAAAGCCCAGGCCTTCGTAGGCGCTTTGGAACAGCGGGTAGAGCCGCTGGTACAGCGCGACCGCGCGCGCGGCGTCCACCGATTCGACCAATGCGACGAATGGCTCGTAGCGGGCAGCGTTGTTCGCGCCGATGACGCTTGCGTCCTTGCTCTTGTCGGCGCTGAAACGTCCGGGCGCGGCATTGATCGGCCACTTGCTTGGCGGCGCAAGCGGGCGCGGCAGGTTGTCCACCGTAGCCACGACGCGGCGCACAAAATTGTCGATCTGCAGGAATTTAAGGACGTTGTTGGCCCCGAGCAGTTCGGTGATCCGGTCTTTGACGAAATTGCCCGCCTGCTCTAGCGATGGCAGGTCGGTCATGCCTGGCGGCATAGGCACCGGATGATTGATGGCCGGCGGCAGGGCCGCTGTGGGCGGCGCGATCGGGGCGGGCGCGGCGAGCGAGACCGGTGGCGGCAGTTGCGGCGGCGCTTGCCGCAGCCAGAAATAGGCGCCTATCGCGAGCAATACCAGGACTGACACCAGCCCAAGCCACAGTCTTTTCATGGCGACCTCGTTTCGGAGTGATGGTTGGTGTCCATCTTACCCCCATGGTCCGTGCATAGGCGCCAGACTCAGCCCAGCGGCCTCGCATTCGGTCTCCTTGAGTTCTATCGGCCCCGGGCCGATAGAACTCAAG
>JAJZUN010000171.1 GCA_021848555.1 Pseudomonadota bacterium
GCAGATGTATGCCCTGGCGCAGGTGATCGAGCGCGGCCAGATGCTCGCGCCAATGCTGGTCCAGGTTGTTGAGCATGACCCAGCGCTCGTACTGGTGCAGCGCTTCCGGGGGCGCAAGCGAAAATTTCTCCCGGTACAGGCGGTCGGCTTCGGCGACGGTCTTGTCCAGCAGCGCATGATCGTCGAGGCTGGTGTCGGCCTCCAGCCAGGACTTCAGCGGGATCTCGAACTGCAGCTCCGCCGCGTAGGCCTTTTCCAGGCCGGGGACGTCCCACTGCTCCTCCACGCTTTCGGGGGGAATGTAGGCGCGGAAAATGTCGCTCACCACCCCCTGGCGCAGCGAGGTGATGGTTTCGCTGACGTCCGCACTGTCCATCAATTCGTTGCGCTGCTCGTAGATGACCCGGCGCTGGTCGTTGGCGACGTCGTCGTACTCGAGCAGCTGCTTCCTGATGTCGAAGTTGTGCGCCTCGACCTTGCGCTGCGCCGATTCGATGGAGCGCGACACCCATGAGCTCTCGATCGCCTCGCCTTCAGGCATCTTGAGCCGCTGCATAATGGCCTTCACGCGGTCGCCGGCAAAAATACGCAGCAGCGGATCCTCCAGCGACAGGTAGAAGCGCGAGGAACCGGGGTCGCCCTGGCGGCCGGAGCGGCCGCGCAGCTGGTTGTCGATGCGGCGCGACTCGTGGCGCTCGGTGCCGATGATATGCAGCCCGCCCGCGGCGATGACCTTGGCATGCAGCGCCTTCCATTCCTCGCGCAGCGCCGCTATGCGGCGCTCTTTCTCCGCCTCGTCCACCCCCTCGGTGGCGCGCAGATTGTCGATCGTCTTCTCGACGTTGCCGCCGAGCACGATGTCGGTGCCGCGGCCGGCCATGTTGGTGGCGATGGTCACCATCTTCGGCTGGCCGGCCTGCACCACGATCTCCGCCTCGCGCGCATGCTGCTTCGCGTTCAGCACCTGGTGCGGCAGCTTGATCTTGTCCAGCATGCCCGAGAGCAGCTCGGAATTCTCGATCGACGTGGTGCCGACCAGCACCGGCTGATCATGCTCGTAGCAGTGCTTGATCGCCGCGATGATGGCTTGGTTCTTCTCGTCTATCGTCTGGTAGACGAGGTCTTCGCGGTCGTCGCGCACCATCGGCTGGTGCGTCGGCACCACCAGCGTTTCCAGCCCGTAGATTTCCTGGAACTCGTAGGCCTCGGTGTCGGCCGTACCGGTCATGCCGGCGAGTTTGGCGTACATGCGGAAATAGTTCTGGAACGTGATGGTGGCGAGCGTCTGGTTCTCGTTCTGGATCGAAACGTTCTCTTTCGCCTCTACCGCCTGGTGCAGGCCGTCGGACCAGCGCCGTCCCGACATCAATCGCCCGGTGAACTCGTCGACGATGATGACTTCGCCCGCCTGCACCACATAATGCGTGTCGCGCAGGAACAGGTGGTGCGCGCGCAATGCCGCGTACAGGTGGTGGATCAGGTTGATGAAGGAGGGCTCGTACAGGCTGCGTCCCTCGGGCAGCAGGCCGACGCGCGCGAGCAGCTGCTCGGCATGCTCGTGGCCGGCTTCGGTCAACAGCACCTGGCGCGATTTCTCGTCCAGGGAGAAATCGCCCGGACCGTCTTCCTCGGCCTGGCGCACCAGCAACGGCGCCACTTCGTTCATGCGGTAATACAGGTCGGTGTGGTCTTCGGCCTGGCCGGAAATGATCAGCGGCGTGCGTGCCTCGTCGATCAGGATCGAGTCGACCTCGTCGACGATGGCGAAATTGAGGCGCTTCTGATAGCGGTCGGCCACCTGCATCGCCATGTTGTCGCGCAGATAGTCGAAACCGAACTCGTTGTTGGTGCCGTAAGTGATGTCGGACGCGTAAGCCTGCTGCTTCACATCGGCCGCGCTCTGCGACAGGTTCACTCCGACCGAGAGTCCGAGAAAGCGGTAGACGCGGCCCATCCATTCGGCGTCGCGGCTGGCGAGATAGTCGTTTACCGTGACGATGTGCACGCCCAGCCCGGTGAGCGCGTTCAGATAGGCCGGCAACGTGGCGACCAGGGTCTTGCCCTCGCCGGTGCGCATCTCCGCGATCTTGCCTGCATGCAGGATCATGCCGCCGATCAGCTGCACGTCGAAATGGCGCATGTTGAGCACGCGTTTAGCCGCCTCGCGCACCACTGCAAAGGCTTCGGGCAGCAGATCGTCCAGCGCCTCGCCCTTGGCCAGGCGCTCCTTGAATTCCGCCGTCTTGGCGCGCAAGGCCTCGTCGGAGAGCGCGGAAATGGCAGGCTCGAGCGCGTTGATGCGCTGCACCGACTTGTTGTAGCGCTTGATCAACCTGTCGTTGCGGCTGCCGAATATGCGGGTCAGGAGGCGAGTGAACATTAACGGGTATGGGAGGGGGTCGGAGAGGAAGCGTGAATTTTACCATGCCTACCCCGGCCAAAACGGCGGGAACGGCGGCGTTCAGGGACCAAGACAGACGGGGCCGCGCCTCCATGAGGGGCAGTTTCGGCGGCGCAGCCTAGCCGGCACGCGAGCGCAGCGCGCATGCAGGGCGCACGGGCTTACCGCTCCCCTGCAGCGCACTCGCCGAATCAGGCGCCGTGTCGCCGGGGATGAAACGGCAGCTTATTTCAACTTGACCGAAGCGGCCGAAACCTGGAGGAAGCGGTTCGGATTCTGTGCGACGCCCTTGTAGCGTACCTCGAAATGCACATGCGGCCCGGTGGAGCGGCCGGTGGATCCGGATTCGGCGATGATCGCGCCGCGCTGCACCAGGTCGCCGGCCTTGACCAGCAGCTTGGAATTGTGCGCGTAGCGGGTGGTGAAGTCGTTGCCGTGGTCGATGTCTATCACATTGCCGTACTGCGGATGGAATTGGGCAACGACCACCAGGCCGCCGGCCGCTGCGTGGACGGCGGTACCGGTATCGACCAGGAAATCGATGCCTTCATGCAAGGCGTTCTGACCGGTTATGGGATCGATGCGCCAGCCGAAACTGGATGCGTTCCAATCCACATCCACCGGTCTGACCGTAGGCATGAGCTTTTTCTTGACCCTGGCATCGAACAGCCGGTTTTCGACGATACCCATGTAGTCGTAGCGGTTTTCCATATGCTTGGAAAGCGCATCGAGCTGCCAGGTAAGCTCGTTCATGGACAGGTCCTGCACCGGAACGCTGGTGGACAGCGCTCCGCCGCGTCCGGGTGGCTCGCTCATGCGGAATTCCTGGGGCTTTACCCCCGCCAGCACCGACAGGCGCTCGCCCAGCGCGTCCAAGCGGACCAGTTGCGCCTGCATCTGCCCCAGCCGGACTGCCATCGCGTTCAGATTCTCGCGCATGAACTCCTTGGCATTCTGGGTCTGCTGCTCCTGCGCCGACAGCAGCAGCTGCTGCACCAGCGGCAGTTTTATCTCGGCAGCGTGGCGGAATACCAGGTAAAACATGGAACTCGACAAGCCCACCACGGCAGCCGCAAGCAGAGCCACGCCCAGCAGCAGATGGCGCGTGTCCAGAGAAATCGACTTGGCCGTTGCCAGCCGGTTCGATACCAGAATAATATGCATGATCCCCTCCGAGAGACAACGCCATGCATTCCAAGAATCTACGCTCCTACCTGGACTCTGCAGTCGGCATTGCGGGCTTGTTACCCCAGGCGGAACGGCTTATCGAATTGCGGCGCATCTACAGCAAGCTGGTGCCGCAGCAGTTGTTGCGATCTTCGTCGATCGTCAACTATAAGCAGGGAAAGGTCGTTATCTTCGCGGAAAATAACGCTATTGCTGCCAAGCTTAGGTTGCTAAGCCCACGATTAGTCAACGATTTTTCGAAATGCGGAGTGCAGGTTACCGGAATTCGCCTTGAAGTGCAACCCCGCCAAGACCCGCCCAAGGCGCCCACCCCGAAGCAGGCCAAGCTCAGCGCGGCCGGGGCCGAGCAGCTGGAAGCGCTGGCCCGGCGCCTCCCGGATTCAAGGCTAAAACAAGCCCTTACCGGGATGGTCGAGCGGGAAAAGAACTAGGCGGCGCCGCGCGTCACGCGGGCTGGGCGAGAAACCGGGTAAGCCCGGCTGGCGCATCCTCGACGCGATCGAAGCTCGCATATTCCCAGGCAGAGGCATCGGCCAGGGTGGCGCGCAGCAGTGCATTATTCAGTCCGTGGCCGGACTTGTGCGCCGAAAACGCGCCTATCAGCGGATGGCCCAGCAGGTACAGGTCGCCGATTGCGTCCAGTATCTTGTGCTTCACGAACTCGTCGGCATAGCGCAGGCCGTCCGCATTCAGCACCCGGTATTCGTCCATCACCACGGCGTTGTCCAGGCTGCCGCCCATGGCCAGTCCGCTGGCGCGCAGGGTTTCCACATCCTGCATGAACCCGAAAGTGCGCGCGCGCGCCACCTCCTTGACATAGGACGTTTCGGCGAAGTCCACCACCACCTTCTGGCTGGACTTGTCGAACACCGGATGATTGAACACGATGGAGAACGACAGTTTGAACCCGGCGTAGGGCTCGAACCTCGCCCATTTGTCGCCGTCTCCGACTTCCACCATTTTCTTGATGCGGATGAAGCGCTTGGCGACCGGCTGCTCGACCAGGCCCGCCGACTGCAGCAGGAACACGAAGGGCGAGGCGCTGCCGTCCATGATGGGGACCTCAGACCCGGTGAGATCGACATAGGCATTGTCCACCCCCAGCCCGGCGAAAGCCGACATCAGGTGCTCCACCGTCCCGACCTTGACGCTGCCCTCTTCCAGGGTGCTGCACAGCCGCGTATCGCCTACTTTGTAGGCGCCGGCGCGCACGTCCGCCGGCTGCGGCAGGTCCAGCCGCCGGAACACGATCCCCGTGTTGGCCTGCGCCGGACGCAGCGTCAGCTCCACTTTCTCGCCCGAGTGCAGCCCCACGCCGGTCGCGCGAACTATGGACTTGAGGGTGCGCTGCTTCAACATGAATGCGGTCTTGCCTTGTCTATCGAATCAAATATGTCAATTTTATCATACCCATCCTTGCCGGCCGCGCGACCCGGAGCGCGGCTGGCAAGGGCAAGCGCAGGGCTCAGTCAGCCTGCTTGCGCAGGAATGCCGGAATGTCGTACTTGTCCATCCCGTTCTGCTGCAGCGCCTCTATGGTCGAGGCGCGGTTCTTGCGGATCACCGCCGGCATGGCGTCCAGCACGGCATAATCGACCCCGTTCACGGGCATGTTGTCGGTGCCGTTTTTCACCACCAGCTGCGGCTTGGTCTGGCGTATGGCCGCGGGCTGGCCCAGCCCGGTCGCGACCACGGTCACGCGCAGTTCGTCGCCCATGTCCTCGTCGTAGACCGCGCCCAGTATCACCGTGGCGTCTTCGGCGGCAAAGCTGCGTATCGTCTCCATCACCTCCTTGGTCTCGCGCAGCTTGAGGCCGGACCTGGCGGCGGTGATGTTGACCAGCACGCCGCGCGCGCCGGAGAGGTTGACGCCCTCGAGCAGCGGGCAGGCCACGGCCTGCTCGGCGGCGATGTGCGCCCGGTCCATGCCCGAGGCGGAGGCCGAACCCATCATCGCCATGCCCTGTTCGTGCATCACGGTCTTGACGTCCTGGAAGTCGACGTTGATCAGACCGCGGATGTTGATGATCTCCGAGATCCCCGCGACCGCGTTCTTGAGCACGTTGTCGGCGGCGCTGAACGCCTCTTCCATCGACACTTCCTCGCCCAGCACCTCTTCCAGTTTTTCGTTGAGGATCACGATCACCGAATCGACGTTCTGCGCCAGTTCGTCGATGCCGCCCTCGGCGGCCTGCATGCGCTTTACGCCTTCGAAGGTGAACGGCTTCGTGACCACCGCCACGGTCAGGATGCCCATCTGCTTCGCCACTTCGGCCACCAGGGGCGCCGCGCCGGTGCCGGTGCCGCCGCCCATGCCCGCGGTGATGAACACCATGTGCGCGCCGGCCAGCGCCTCTTCGATTTCGTCGCGCGCCTCCATCGCGGCCGCGCGCCCGGCCTCGGGCTTGGCGCCGGCACCAAGCCCGGTCGCGCCGAGCTGGATCTGGTTCTTCGCCTGTCCGTGCGCGAGCGCCTGCGCGTCGGTATTCATGGCAATGAATTCCACCCCTTGCACGGTGTTGCGGATCATGTGATCGACGGCGTTGCCACCTGCGCCGCCCACGCCGACCACCTTGATCACGGTACCGTTGTTCTGTGCATCCACGATTTCAAACATAGTGCCTCCTTCCGGGTCTTGGTTAAAAAGCGAACTGCGAACTCACCACCATCTGCGGCGACGGATGGCGCACCCCGCGGACCGGAACGACCGCCGGTCCCGCGAAGCGCACATCCCGCGCTGCTAGAAATTTCTCTGAAACCATTCCTTCATCCTCGACAGGATCTGCCTGAACGATGCGCCCTGCAGCGCCTGGATGCCGCGCTGGGTCTGCG
>JAJZUN010000172.1 GCA_021848555.1 Pseudomonadota bacterium
ACGGCGCAGCGATGCCTTCGGCGGCGAAAGCGCGCTGCGTCGCCGGGCGCGCCATCACCGTATCGAGAAAGCGCGCCAGATGCGGCCGGGCGCGCGCCGGATGGCGCAGGCCGCGCGTCCACCGGCACAGCATCAGCAGATAGGCATCGACGGCGCGATAGTCTGCGCCGAGCAGAAACGGGCCGCAGCCGGCGGCCAGCGCGGCCTCGATCAGGTCGAGCATTTCGCCGGTACGCTGCTCGGCATGCGCCTTGATTTGCGCTGCCGCAGCGGCATCATCGGCGAGGCGCTCGGGATAGAAATAGAGGAGGAGTTCGGCCTGCACCGTGTTGGTGAGATAGATCAGCCATTTATAGAACTCTGCGCGCGCGTCGCTGCCCAGCGCGGGCGCCAGCCCTGCCCCGGCATGGCGGTCGGCCAGATGCAGGCAGATCGCCGCCGTCTCGTAGAGCACCAGATCGCCGTCGATCAGCACCGGGATGCGGCCGGCCGGATTGAGCTTGAGGTAGGCCGGGCTCTTGTGCTCGTTCCGGTTGCGATCGACCAGGATCAGCTTGTAGTCCGCGCCGATTTCCTCCAGCAGGATATGCGGCGCGAGATTGGCATTGCCGGGGTAGTAGTAGAGCTGGTACATGGCTGTTCCTCGAGTCTGAAGCTGGCAGACGCGGATTATGCGGCGAATTCCGGGCGCATGCGCAAGAGCCGGGCCCGCATCGACAATCCTAAACATTTAAAGTAGCGAACTTCGCACCCTGCCTTACGCTCCGCCGCATGCAGGTGCTAAAATTGGCAAGTCCACCCGGAGATGCCGAGCATGCCGACCAAGCCCCCCAGCGCCCCCCTGCGCGCGCAACTGCGCGCGCGCATCCTCGGCCGCGTCGCCGAACTCAAGCTCAGGGATGCCGAAGCCGCCGGGAAGCTCGGCCTCTCGCCCGGCCAGATGAGCCGGCTGCGGCAGGGCGAGGACATTTTCACCCTCGACCGCCTGGTCGACGCCGCCGCGCACCTCGGCATCAGCGTGCGCATGAGCGCGACGCGGCCGTACGGCCAGGGCTGATCGCCATGGCGAAGTCGACCCACATCGGCGCAAGGATCGAAGTCAGCAATACCCTGTTCCTCGCCGGCCGCGGCGTGGTGGTCGTGGGCCACGTGCGCGCCGGCACGGCGCGCATCGGACAGCTGACCGCGCCCCTCGCACTCGGCGCGGCGGCGCAGCGCCTGGAAGTCAGCGTAGTCGAGCGCCTGTCTTCGATCGACGGGCGAGGCCAGGCGGTGGGCATCGCGTTTCGCAAGTCGCCGGAGCTCAACGACCTCAAGCGCTGCCTGCCCGCTGGCAGTATGCTGCTGCTCGAAGATCCGGGCGCGGCCGGAGCGCCCTAAGCAGTTGCCGGCCGGACGCACCCGAGAGGCCCGACCAAGAGCATCCGCTTCCCGTCAGGTTCACCCTCACGCTCACACAGGAGTCGTCATGATCGTTACCGTGTTTCGCTCGCGCCTCAATCCCCATGCCCAGGAGGAGTACGCGCAATGGGCCGCACGCATCAGCGAGCTGGCCAAGACCATGCCGGGATACATATCCCACAAGGGCTTCGTCGCCGAGGACGGCGAGCGCGTCACCATCGTCGAATTCGATACCGCCGAACACCAGCGCGCCTGGTCGCTCCATCCCGAGCACGCCGCGGCGAAGCAGAAAGGGCGCGCGTCGTTCTACAGCGAATACGACATCAAGGTTTGTACCGTCGATCGCGCCCATTCCTTCCCCGGGAAATAGCGGCTGCCCGGTCGCGGCGCGTCCTGCCGACGCCGCCGCGAACAGCGGCATCGGCCGAGCGCCAGACCGCGCTGCGGCTGTATAGTCACGGCTCGCCTACAGGAATACGACGATGCACAGAACAGCGGACCCGGCGCATGCCTTGCACAGGCGGGCCATCGTCGCCATCGCGACCGCCACCGGCAGCACCTCGCTCCTGATGAACGTGTGGTTTCCGTTCCTGCCGCTGTACCTGCTGCAGGTCGGCGCCAAGGACGAGCCCGCGGCCCTGTTCTGGGTGGCGGTCGGCATGAGCGCCCAGGGCGTGGGCCGGCTGATCGGCGGGCCGCTGTGGGGACTGCTCTCGGACCGGCTCGGGCGCAAGAAAATGTTCGTCCGGTCGGTGTATTCGGCTGCGCTGACCTGCTTCGTCCTCAGCGTCATCAACGCCCCCTGGCAGGTCGCCATCGCGCTCGCGATACAAGGCCTGCTCTCCGGATTCATACCCGCGGCAGTCGCCCTGATGAGCGTCAGCGTGCCCGACGCCAAAGTCCGGGACGCGCTGAACGCCGTATCCGGCGCGCAATACCTCGGCAGCGCGATCGGTCCGGCGGTCGGCGCGGCCATGGCGATCGCCTTCGGCTATCGCGGTGCGATCTTCTCCTCCGGCCTCCTGATCGCCGCGGTGGCCAGCGCGGTGATTTTTCTCGTGCCTGCGGATAGCGTGCGCAAGAAGGAGCGCGACGTCACGGGCGCCGCGGTGGTGCTGGCCCCGTTCAAGCCGACGCGTCAGTTCGCGCTCGCGATCCTGCTCTACTTTGCGCTGTTCGCGCTGACCACCTTCCGCTCGATCGCGACGCCGATCGCACTGAAGGACATCGCGGGCGCCCACGTAACCGAAGCCACCGGCCTCGCCTTCGCCCTCGGAGGCGTCGCCAGCGCCCTGGGCATATGGATACTGTCGACGCGAATGTTCCGCCAATGGCGATTGCGCGACGTCCTGGGCATCACCTGCGTGCTCACCGCACTCGCGCATCTGCTGCTCGCGCTCAGCCACTCCGCCTGGCTCTACGTCCTTGCCTTCACCCTGGCCTCGTTCCTCAACGCGTCGATGATGCCGGCGACCAATACCATGATCGCGCTGAACGTCAGCCGCGAACGGCGCGGCACCGCTTTCGGCATCGGCAGCGCCGCGCAGGCGATCGCATTCATGGTCGGCCCGATGGGGGCGGCGATGTTCGCGACCGTCTCGCTCAAAGCCGGCTTTGTCACCGCCGGCGTGCTGATGCTCGCGCTGGCGGCCCTGGTCGCCTTCGCCGTGCGCGAGCCGACCATGGACCAATAACCAAAGGCGGGGCCATGCGCCCCCGTCCCGCCTCCCTCCCCTCTCCCCGCGACGCGGACAGCGCAGACGTTCTATTATGTTAGGTGTTATCGCCCTGCAACTACGGGGGGGGCCGCACCCCCCGGTGTCCTTGCACGAATGCGAAAGCCAACCGGAACCGGCAATGCCCATCAAGGAAGAACTCACGACGCAGCGCGTCCCGGTCAAGATCTGGACCGACGACGCCGACGCGAAATCGAAGCGCCAGCTGGAGAACATCGCCAGCCTGCCTATCATCCACCACCACGTCGCCGCCATGCCCGACGTGCATCTGGGTATAGGCGCGACCATAGGCTCGGTGATCGCGACGCGCGCGGCCATCATCCCGGCCGCGGTGGGCGTCGACATCGGCTGCGGCATGGTCGCCTGCCGGCTCTCGCTCACGGGAAACCAGCTCGACGAACGGTCGCTGAAGAAAGTGTTCGACCAGATCAGCCGCGACGTGCCGGTCGGGCGCGAGCAGCACAGCGACAGCCGCGCGCTCATCGCGGCGGCGCGGCCTTTCGCGCGGCGGCTCGAGGCGATGACGCGCAAGCATCCGCAGCTGTTGAAATCGGTCGGCAAGCACTCCAAGTGGGTCAACCAGATGGGCACGCTCGGCGGCGGCAATCATTTCATCGAAGTGTGCCTGAACGAATCCAACCGGGTGTGGGTGATGCTGCACTCGGGCAGCCGCGGCATCGGCAACGCGCTCGCCACCTATTTCATCGGCCTTGCGCGGCGCGATATGGAGCACTCGATCATCCAGCTGCCCGACCGCGACCTCGCCTATTTCTCCGAAGGCAGCGAGCATTTCGCCGACTACGTCGAAGCGGTGAGCTGGGCACAGGAATACGCGATGCAGAACCGGCGCGAAATGGTCGATCTGGTGCTCGCCGCGCTCAAACGCCACCTGCCCGCGTTCGACGTGACCGGCGAAGTCGTGAACTGCCACCACAACTACGTGGCGCAGGAGCATCACTACGGCGCCGATGTCTGGCTCACGCGCAAGGGCGCGATCCGCGCGCGCGCGGGCGACCTCGGCATTATTCCGGGGAGCATGGGGGCGCAGAGCTTCATAGTGCGCGGACTGGGCAATGCCGAGAGCTTCGATTCCTGCGCGCACGGCGCGGGGCGCAGGATGAGCCGCACCGCCGCGAACAAGCAGTTTTCGGCGGCCGACCTCGCGCGCCAGACCGAGGGCGTGATCTGCCGCAAGGACCAGGGCGTGGTCGACGAGATACCCGGCGCGTACAAGGACATCGACACGGTGATGGCCAACCAGTCCGATCTGGTCGAGGTGCTGCACACATTGAAACAGGTGGTGTGCGTGAAGGGCTAGGCGGGAATTGGCCGCCCCATGATCTTGATCAACACGCGGCGCGCCAACGGCCGCTAGCCTAGTCGTGTGCCGCGGCCCAGCGTACGGCTGGCTGCAGACCGAACAGATGATTGAACACCGAGGAGCGCGACCATGCTGATCCAGACCTCCACAACCACAGTGTCGTTGTGCGTCGCTGCCGCCCTGGCGGCGGGTTGCGCCACCGCGGTGGCGCCGACCAATCCGGCCGAGCTGTCGCAGGGGCGACCGGGCTATGTGATCGGCTATCTCGCGCCGGCGCAGCTGCCCGACACCCTGGCGCTGTTGCCGCCGCCACCCGCGGCCGGTTCGGCGGCGCTGGCCGCCGACGAGGACGCGTATCGCAGCACGCGCAAGCTGCGCGACACGCCGCGCTGGACCCAGGCGGCGAAAGACGCCGACCTCACTTTCCCCAACGCGACGGCGACGTTTTCCTGCGCGCTCGCCATGCCAATATCGGAATCAGCCACGCCGCACCTGAACATGCTGCTGCGCCGCGTGCGCGCCGACGCCAGCCGCGCGAACGACAAGCCCAAGGATGCCTACAAGCGCCGGCGGCCCTATGTGGCGCACGGCGACGCGAGCTGCACGCCGCACGAAAAGCACAAGGACGACTCCTACCCCTCGGGACACGCCTCGATCGGCTGGGCCTGGGCGCTGACGCTAGCCGAGATCGCGCCGGCGCGGGCCGACGCCGTACTCGCGCGCGGCCTCGCGTTCGGGCAGAGCCGCGTGGTCTGCGGCGTGCATTGGGCCAGCGACATCGAGGCCGGTCGCGTGGTCGGCGCCTCGACGGTGAGCCGCCTGCACGCGGACCCGGTGTTCGCGGCGCAGATGGCTGCCGCGCGCAGGGAAATCGAGGCCGCGCGCGACGCGGACCTCAAGTCACCGCTGGACTGCGCGGCGGAAGCACAGGCGCTCGCGGCCGGGCGCTAAGGTTTCTTGGCTTCACGGCTGCGGGAGCGAGCCTGCCCGCGAACGTCCGCTAGCGCCCGCGCCGCGCCCGGCTGGGGTAAAGTGCGCGGCTGGCGGCGTACAACGGCCCGCCGCACCTCGAAAGGAATTTGATGGACCTGAATCTGAAGGGCAAGCGCGCACTGGTAACCGGCGGCTCCAAAGGCATAGGCAAGGCCTGCGCGCAGGTGCTGGCCGAGGAAGGCTGCGCGGTGACCATCGTCTCGCGCGACGCGCAAACACTCGCGGCCGCGGCCGCCGACATCAAGACTGCAACCGGCGCCACGGTGCAATGCAGGGTGGCCGATCTGGCGCAGCGCGGCGTGGCCGAGGAGCTCGCGGCCGCCGCGGGCGATCTGGACATCCTGGTCAACAACGCGGGCGCGATTCCGGGCGGCGACCTGCTGAAGGTGGACGAAGACACCTGGCGCCACGCCTGGGACCTGAAGGTGTTCGGCTACATCAATCTCACGCGCGCGGTGTACGCGCGGATGAAGCAGAACAAGCGCGGCGTGATCGTCAATGTGCTCGGCAACGCGGGCGAAAAGCTGAATGCCGCCTATATCGCAGGCAGCACCGCCAACGCCGGGCTGATGGCCTTCACCCGCACCCTCGGCGGTGCCTCGCCCGCGGACGGCATCCGCGTCCTCGGCGTGAGCCCGGGCCCGGTGGCGACCGACCGGCTGCTGTCGCTGTACAAGCAAATGGCGGCGGCGAAGCTCGGCGACGCCAAGCGCTACGAGGAACTGTTCGAGGGCATGGCCTTCGACCGGCCGGCGAGCGCCGAGGAGATCGCCTGGACCGTGGCCTTCGCCGCTTCCGCGCGCTCGTCCTACACCAGCGGCGTCTACATCACCGTCGACGGCGGGCTCGCGGCGCGGTCCTGAGGAACAATTGGGGTCCGGAATTACGCGCCACCTGCCTTGGCGCCCGGCAGGAAGTCGTCCAGCGGCACGCCGAAGCTGTTGAGCGCCCAGGACACCAGGTTGTACT
>JAJZUN010000173.1 GCA_021848555.1 Pseudomonadota bacterium
CTCGCCGCTGCCGAGGCCGGCGAAGGGCTCGTCCAGCAGCAGCAGCGCCGGTTTCGCCGCCAGCGCCCGCGCGATCTCCAGCCGCCGCTGATCGCCATAGGACAGCGTCTCGACCGCAAATTGTTCCTTTCCGGCGAGGCCCACCTGCTCGAGCAGGGCGTGCGCGTGCGCATCCAGCTCCGTACCGCCGCCGCCCGCGCCCAGCCCGCCGACTATCACGTTCTCGAACACCGTCATGCCCACGAACGGACGGCACAACTGGAAAGTGCGCGAGATGCCCAGGCCGGCGATGCGGTAGGGCGCGAGCCCGCGCAGATTGCGGCCCTTGAACACGACGCTGCCGCTGTCGTAGGGAATGAACCCGGTGAGCAGATTGTACAGCGTGGTTTTGCCGGCCCCGTTGGGTCCGAGGATGCCGACGATCTCGCCGGGCTCGATCGCAAACGAGACGTCCTTGACCGCCTGCAGGCCGCCGAAGTGCTTGCTCAGGCCGGAGACCTCGAGCAGTGCGCTCATTGCGGCCTCACTAGCCTGGCTTTCACGCGGCGCCAGGTCGGCGCGATCAGGCCGTTGGGCAGGAAGAACAGGATCAGGATCAGGGTGCAGCTATAGATCATCAGGCGCCATTCGCCGAAGTTGCGCAGCAATTCCGTCAGCAGCACCAGCAGGATCGCGCCGCCGACCGGGCCGTAGATGCTGGCCATGCCGCCGACATAGACCATGGTGATGATGGTGATCGAGGTGACCACGGCGAACAGTTGCGGGCTGACCTGCAGCTGGTAATGGGCATACAGCGCGCCGCCGGCGCCGGCGAAGGCCGCGCTGATCACCAGCGAGGCGATCTTGTAGAAGGTAACGTTGATGCCCGCGGCCTGGCAGGTGGCTTCGTCGCCGCGGATCGCGCGCAGGATCAGGCCCCAGTGCGAGCGCGCCAGAGCCAGCAAGAGTGCTGTCACCAGCACCAGCGCGGCCAGGGCGAAATAGTAGAAGCCAAGCTGGGAGCGGATCAGCGGCTCGATGCCGTTGATGCCTTCCTCGCCGCCGGTCTGCTCCCAGAAGATCAGCATCAGCCGCTGCATGATGACCGCGCTGGAGAGCATGGCCAGCGCGAAGTAGGGACCTTTGAGCCGCAGCGTCGGGAAGCCTACGACCACGGCGAACAGCATCGCCATCACCATGGCGGCGGGCAGACTCCACCAGCCGCCGAAACCGAAACTGGTATTGAGGAAGCCGGCGGTGTAGGCGCCGACGCCGATGAACAGGCTGTGCCCGAAATTCTCGCGTCCGGTTAGGCCGGACATGAAGTCCCAGCTCACCGCCCAGATGCCGTAGATCACGCTGACCGTGAGCACGCCGATCAGGTAGTTGCCGCCGAAGATCAGGGGCAGCACCGCCATGAAAGCGATAAAGCCCAGGGCGCCGGCGTAGTCTATGCGTTTGTCGAACATGATCAGAACGCCGCACGCTTGCCGAACATGCCCGCCGGACGAAACACCAGCATCAGCAGGGTCGCCAGCACGGAAACGATCTCGGTCCACGAGCTCGAGATCAGATAGCCGACGATGGTCTCGGCGTAGCCCAGCATCAGCGCCGCAAGTATGCTCCCCGGGATCGAGCCCAGGCCGCCGACGATCACGATCGCGAACGCCTTGACGATGGGCAGCAGCCACATCGTCGGCTGCACCGTGAGAAACGGGCCGGCGAGCACGCCGGCAGCCGCCGCCAAGGCCGCGGAGATGCCCATGACGATGGAGAAGATGCGGTCGCTGGGTATGCCCATGTAGTTGGCCGCCTCGGGGTCCTGCGATACGGCCAGGATCGCCGATCCGAGCCGGGTGCGCTGGATGAAAATCCAGAGCAGGGCGATCAGGGTGACGCTGGCGCCCAGCGCGAGCAGCCGCTGTCCGCCGACGTCGACGCCGCCGATGGTGAATTTCGTCTCGACGAACGCCGGCACATTGCGGTATTCGGAACCGAAAGTGAGGAACAGCGCCTGTTCCGCCACCAGCGCGACCGCGAGCGTGATCATCAGCACCGCGAGCTGCGAGCGGCGCATCGGCCGCACCAGCACCTTTTCGACGAATATGCCGAACAACGCGACCGCGGCCATCGACAGCAGCGCCGCGGGGAGCAGCGGCAGCTTGAGCTGCGAAGTGAAAAAATAGGCGCCGTACGCGCCCAGCGCATAGAACGTCCCGTGCGCAAGATTCAGAATCCGGGCGACGCCGAAAATCAGCGTGAACCCGACCGCAAGCATGGCGTAAATGGCGCTGCTCACCGCGCCGTGGATCAGGATTTCGAGCACCGCGACCCCCGTTTGAGGTTGGACGTCATCCGCGGCGGGCGGCCGCCGCGGATTGCTGGAACGAGGGAATCGCTACTTTTTGATCCAGGCCGGCGTGATGTAGGCCTTGGTGCGCTGCGCCTTGGGGTAAATTACTTCGCGCGCGCACTTGTCCTGCCATTGCACGAACAGGAAGTTCGGCCCTTTGCCGCCGGGCTTGACGTCGTGCATCTCGTCGAACTCGATGGTGCCCGGAATGCCGACATAGCTGGTCTTCTCGAGTTCCTTGATCACGGCGTTGGTCTCGGTGGTCTTGGCGCGTCGGACGGCATCCGCATAAATGTAAACCGAGTCATTGGCGCCGAAGGCGGTGTAGACCGGCGAGCGGTTGGTGCGCTTCTTGAATTCGTCGAAAAAAGGAATCGTCTTCGGCGTGAGCGGCGCGCGCACGGCGAAATTCGCGGCAATTTCGCCTATCGACTTGCCGCCGACGCGGTCGCAGAAGTCGCCGTCCATGCCCTTGACGTCAATGCCGCCGTAGGGAATCGGAAAACGCGCGTCGTGCCACTGCTTGGCGAAAATGTCGCTCGAGGCATGCGACAGGATCACCACCAGGTATTGCGCGCCCGAGTCCTTGATCTTGGCCAGCAGCGGCGAAAAGTCCGAGGTCTGCGTGTCGAAGAATTCGGTCAGGCGCACGTCGGCACCGGCTTCGATGGCGCCTTTCTTCAATACCGGCACCAGGTCCTGCACCCACTTCGCGCTTTCGCCGACGATGGCGATCTTGCTGATGCCGAGCTCGCCCTTGAGGAAGCCGGAGATGAAACCCGTGACCTGCTTTGCCTGGTTGCCGGCGTGGATCGGGCCGACGCGGAAGATGTACTTGTAGTTGTCGTAATCCTGCTTCACCTTGGCGGTGATCGACGGCGAGGCCGCGCCGACGCCGAGATAGATGGTCTTGGCCGCGGAGATGTGCGGCAGTTGCGCCAGCGTGACGCCGCTGGTGTAGCCGCCGATCAGCACATCGGCTTTTTCGTCGGCGGTGAGTTTCTTGATCGCGCTGATGCCGGTTTCAGGGTTCTCGGTCTCGTCGGCGACGACCATTTCGAGTTTGCGCCCGAGCACGCCGCCTTTGGCGTTGATGTCGTCGATCGCCATCTGGATCGAGTCCTGGGTGTCGCGGCCGACCTGAAGCTGCATCGACGTGGGCACGCCGATCCGGATCGGCTTGGTTTGCGCTGTTGCGCCCGTCGCGGTCACGGCGGCCGCTACGCAGACTGCAGAGAAGAATACACCGAGTGGTTTGAGCATGATGCCTCCTTTGGATTATTCGTGTCTGACGCGTAACCTTTCCTGTCGGCCGTCTTTGCGGTCTTTTTCATCGGCCCGGCGCTGCGAGCGGGGGCTTTGAGTGCGCGCTAATTTAGCATGAATCCGTAAGCGATGGCGTGGGCGGCGGGTCATGGCTACTCCGGAATCTCGACCACCCGCTGCGCCAGCAGCGCCGCTATGCGTGCGGCGTCGTAGCCGAGTCCGGCGAGGACCTCGTGGGTGTGCTGTCCCACGCGATACGGCGCTTCTCCGCCGGGCGCGACCGGCTTGCGGTCGACGTGAAACGGCAGCGCCGTCACGCGTATGTGCCCGCGGCCCTGATGCGGAATCTCCGGAAACGCCGAGCGCGCCGCCAGCTGCGGCAGTTCGATCACCTCTTCGGGCGTCAGCATGGGCACCGCCGGTATGCGCGCGGCAGCGAGCGTTTCGACTGCTTCTTCCACGCTGTCGAAGTGGTCCAGCCGCTCGCGCAGGATCTCGACCAGCGCCGGCCAGTTCGCGCGGCGCGCCATGACCGTGGCAAAGCGCGGGTCGGTTTCGAGTTCGGGGCGGCCGACCAGGGCCACCAGGCGGGACCACAGGTGTGGCGCGCCGGCGCTTTGCATCGCCAGGAAGCGCTCGCCTATGGGGTGCACGATCATGCCTATGCGCGGCTCGCGCAGCACTGCGCCGCCGTTCAGCAGCGAGCCGTAGGTAAGGTCGTCCGCCGCGATCAGGCACTCCAACATGGACACGTCCAGATATGCCCCGCGCCCGTTGCGGCCGCGCCGCAGCAGCGCGGCGCAGATGGCACCGAAAGCGTGAGCGCCGGCAAGCACGTCGGCCGTCTGCAGGTAGGACACGCGCGGTGGTGCGCCGCCGCCGCGGTCGAGATCCATCATGCCGGAGATGGCGTTGATCAGGTGCGCATACGCCTGCATCGATTTCATCGGGCCGGTCTGGCCGAAGCCCGAAATGGAGCAGTAGACGAGGTCGGGGCGCAGCGCGAGCAGCGTGGCGGCGTCCAGGCCGTAGCGTGCCATCACGCCGGGGGAGAAATTTTCCACGACCACATCGGCGGAGCGCACCAGATCGAGCACGATGTCGCGCGCCTGAGGATGAGCCAGATCGATCGCGATGCTCTGTTTGCCTGCGTTCAGGCGCGCGAAGTAGCTGCTTTGATCCGTGCGCCCGGGGTCGAGCTGGAGCACGGTATAGCGGATTTCATCGCCTTCGCCGGGACGCTCGATCTTGATCACGCGCGCGCCCAGGTCCGCGAGCATGCGCGTTGCGTACGGCCCGGCGAGCACGCGGGTGAAGTCGACGACGGTGAGGCCGGCGAGCAAGGGTTCGTCTGGGCTGGCAGCGGTTAGGGTCATGGAAGATGTGGGCGAACATCGCCGTTGGAAGAATTAAGGCCGCACAGCTTACCGCATTGCCCGGGGGCGGCGCCAGCGGCAATCGGTGCCGCCAGCGGCTGCCGCACGGGTAAAATGCGCCGATGAAACCGCAAGCCATCCTGTTCTGCTGCACCGGCAACATCTGCCGCTCGCCGACCGCGGAAGCCGTGTTCGCGAAAAAAGTCGCGGATGCGGGCCTGTCCGATCGCATCCGGGTCGATTCCGCCGGCACGCACGGCTATCACGTGGGCGAAGCGCCTGATCCGCGCTCGCAGCGCGCCGCCCGGGCGCGCGGCTACGATCTTTCGGCGCTGCGCGCACGCCGCTTCGAAAGCGATGATTTTGACCGCTTCGATCTGGTGCTCGCGATGGATGCCGACAACCACGCGTTCCTCGCGCGGCTGTGCCCGCCGTCCCACAACCACAAGCTGAAGCTGACGATGGAATACGCGCGCCGCCATGCCGAGCGCGAGGTACCGGATCCCTATGGCGGCGGGCCGGATGGGTTCGACGTGGTGCTGGAAATGCTGGAAGATGCGATCGCGGGGCTGCTGCTGACCCTGACAGGGGGAAACCCCATCAAGCGCTGAGCCTTGGCCGGCCCAAAAGCAAACGCCCCGCCCCCGTAGGGGAAGGGCGCGGCTTTCTATCTGTCCCGGCCTATTGCAGCAGGGGCACTGCGCGAGCAAAGCTCAGGCGTGCTAGGCGTCCTTGCGCGTTTCCACGATTTGCAGCGGCCCGGTATCCGGCGGCGGTGCACGCCGCGGCCGCGGCCGCGGCGGAACGAATTGCGGTTCCGCTGCCGGCGCCAGGGGTTTTACCTTGTTCGGGTCGGTCTGGATCAGCACCAGGCCGCTTTCCTGCAGCGCTTTCTCCACGTCGACCGCAGCAGCAACAAAGGGTTTGGTGTCAGGCGTTGCCGGCGCGGGTTCGGCACGGCTGATCGCAGGTGCCGGTGCGGGCACGGTCGCGGCGACCGCTTCGGCTGCGACCACGGGCGATACCGCCTCGGGCTGTGCTATTGCTGCGGAAGGTTCGGCAGCAACCGGCTCAGCGGCCAATTGGCCTTGCTCCGGCAGCTCTGCCGCCACGATTGCGTGCACCTCGGCTTGCACTTCGGCTTGCACCTCGGTTTCCTGTTCGGCGCGTTGTGCCTGCGCCGCATGCTCGGCCTGCTCCTGGCGCACGCGCTCGGCCCCTTCGGGGCGCTCGCTGCGCTCCGGTCTGCCGCCGCGATCGCCACGATCACTCCGCTCTCCGCGCTCGCCGCGCTCACCGCGGCCGCCCCGGCCGCGACGGCCCCGGCTGCGGCCGGATTCGCCGCCTTCAGGGCGCGGTTCGCCCTGCGGCCTGGCTTCGGCCCCGGGCTGCGCCCGCCCAGGGCGCAAGCGCCAGGCGAAGCGCAGCCC
>JAJZUN010000174.1 GCA_021848555.1 Pseudomonadota bacterium
CTTTTGTCAGTGCGGAGGCTGTCGGACGGTGTCGGTCGATGACGTTTGGTTACGTTTGAGGTCGGCTATGTTGTTGATTTTGTTGGGGCTGTCGGCGTGCGACGGCTCGGCTCGGGCCTTGAGCCTCCTCTGTTAATCCGCAGGTCCCTGGTTCGAGCCCAGGTCGGGGAGCCAATCATGCCTGAAAGTGGGCACCTTACCGAAGGTGCCCATTTTTTTGCCCGCAGCCGCCTCGAGCGCGGCCGCCTTGCGGCCCTGCATGAGCACCTTCTCGCCGTCGTAGATGATCTCGGAGACCAGCGCCTGCAGGTAGGCCTTGGGAAACCCGTTCGAGCGGTCCAGGAGGCGTGAGCGCATGCTGGTCGCGAAGGCCGCCAGCTGGGCGTTGCTGAGAGCCGACAGCGGAGACGCCTCGGCCTGCTTCGAGCGAGCCATCTCGCCGAGCACGGATTCCCGCTGGGCCTTGAGCGCCTGCACCCGCTGGCCGAGCATGTCGTCCATTGGGATCAAGCCCCGCTCGACAGCCTCGTAGAGCCGATTCAGGCCCGTCTCCAGCTCGTTGAGCTCCCGCTGCATGGCCTGCACGGCCGAGCCTTGCTTGCCACGCGACGCTTCCAGTTGCGCTTGAAGTTCCTTCAGCATCGCCTTCAGGCGTTCCGGCGTCAGCACCTTGTCCGCAAGCGCCGTCAGCACCAGGTTGTCCAGTTTCTCCGTCGGTATCGCGGGCGTGGTGCAGGCCTTGGAGTGCTGGCCGATGCGGGTGTTGCACTTGTAGTACCTGTACTTGCCGCCCTTGCCGGTCATCAGGGTCATGCCCGCACCGCACACGCCGCACTTGAGCAGCCCGGTCAGCAGGGTAGGGGAGTTGACCACGCGTGCAGGAATCACCGCCGGCGAGCGCGCATGCCGCCGTGTTGCGACGGCCTGGAAGGTCTCGGCCGACACGATCGCCGGCACCGTGACCACAATCCATTCGTCCGGAGCCTTGCGCTCCCTGGTGCGATTTGCGGTCTTGTTGAAGACGTATTCGCCCTTGTAGACCGTGTCGCAAAGCATCGAGTGCACGCGGGTTCGGGTCCACTTCGCGCCTCGTAGCAGCACGCCGCGTTCGTTGAGGTGGGCCGCGATCTGCTTGGATCCCACCTCCTGGCCGTGCAGGCCGTGCTCGTACAGGTCGAAGATCTGGCGGACGATCGCAGCCTCGGTCTCCTCGATCTCCAGCCGCTTCTTCCTGCCGGCCTTGCCCGTGGTGTTCTCCACCTCGACGGGCTTGTAGCCGAAGGGAGGGCGCGAGCCGTTGAAATAGCCTTGGCGGGCGTTCTCCTGCATCGACCTTAGCGTGTGTTTGCCGTTTTCCTTGCTCTGGTATTCGTCGAAGGTCGAGAAGATGCGGCGGATCATCTCGCCCATGGCGTCGTCGCTCGTGGGCTGCGTGATCGAGATCAGGCGAACCCCGGACTTCTTCAGGATCCGCTCGTACAGCCCCAGCTCGATCGCATCGCGGAAGAATCGCGACAGGCTGTGCACGACGATCGCGTCGTAGGGAGCCGGCTTCGAGGTGGCCTCGCTGATCATCTGCTGGAACACCGGCCGACGGTCGTCCGTCGCCGATGCCCCCGGCTCGACGTACTCGCGTCCCACTGCGTGGCCGTTTCGCTCGCACCAGACACGCATCTGCCTGAGCTGGTCGGGAATCGATAGATCCTTGTCGGCTTGGCGCACCGTGGAGACGCGCGCGTAGAGGGCAACAGCCATGTTCAGTTCTCCTCGGGCGTCTCGGCCGTGGTCAGCAGCTCGCGCAGAAGATCGGGCAGGATGCCCGACACCGCTGCGATCTCTGCTGCGCTAGGCGCCGCTCGATCATCGAAGGGGAAATCTACCGCAAGGACATGCTTCCTGGTGGCAGAGGTTTGCCGTGGTGGGCGGGTGCGCCGGTCGATGGTCTTTTTTTCCATCGCCAGCACAGATCGCGAGCCAAAACAAAATCGGAGGGCGCGTGATCTGGCTACTTGCGGTCGAGGGGCGCTCCCTTCCCCGGGTAGGGGAAGGGCGGGGGGAAGGGGCCGCCTGCGCGGTGCTCGTGTTCAAGCGAGGCATGGCTGGTAGCGGAAGGTGCTTGCGGCGTCGGGGCGGCGCTCCAGCAGCTCCCGCAAGAGGCATGCCGTCAAGGGCGGGCCGCAGGCCCGGGCGCCAGCCTTCACCCTTTACGGCATGACGCGGGAGCTAGGCTGAGCGTTGTCCCGATGCTGCAAGCACCCTCGTCAGCGCACGCCTACGAGTCCGACTCGTCCCGGATTTCAGGAGTCAGCGGCTGGATGATGCGGCCCAGTTCCTCGGCGGAGAGCGCCGGGAAGTGATGCCAATCCTTCGGATCCAGGCGAACCCAGTCCCGAGTTGGCTTGCGGAAGCGCCACTTCGGCACGATAGTCCGGGCGAAATCCTTGCGCCATTGGGCCAGCACGGGCTCATGGCACAGCACCACGATATTGTCGAATTTGCGCTCGGAACGCCCGGCCAGTGCGCCTCGGTAGTAGGCGCAGAACAGGTCGATTTCGCGCTGATTCTTGCGGGAATACTCGACCTCCCCCCAGAGCGTGATGGTCCCATCCGGCTGGCCCTCCTCCGCATGCTGCTGGATGGCAATGTCAGGGATCTTCGCCGGGCGCTGGTCCAGCGGCACGCGCTCCAGGTCGTCCGCCAGGAGGATGGACTTGATCGGGCTGCCCGCCTGGAAGGTGCGAATCAGGGCACGCTGAACTTCGAAGTCATGCAGGAACCGGGCTTCGCGAATGCGATGCTCTGGCCGTGCTGGCAGGCTCCAGCCCGACGCGAGGCTGCGGGCGATGGGGCCATGGACGCCACGGGTGATCTCGGGCCAGCAGCGGTGGAGGAGCGCGAGGCCCTCGCTGCCCAGGGTCACGTAGTAGCGGACCGGGGAGAAGGGGCTGGCGATCGTGTGCTCTACCAGCAGCTTGCGATTGATCATCTGACGGATCAGGCCGTTCCCACCCAGCAGTTGATCGATGAGTGTCGCGGCCGTCCAGCGCAGGCGCGCCACCCAGAGCGTGGCCGTGAGCGTCTTCTCCCAATGGCGGGCGTGCGTGTTGATGTGATGGTGTTCAAGAGGCAGGTTGTTCATGTAAGGGCTCCGTATGCCGTGTTGTCGGCAACCCCTACAGTCATCAGGTCAGATTAAATTCCCCTGGGCCTCCTGGCCCTGCTGCTGTGGCCATGAGCTTGGCCACTGGCGTGGTAGCCCAGCGGTCAATCCAGAGGCCTTGGCCGCCCAAACCCAGAGGCATGACGACTCTTCGGGTCGCTCTGCGCCCCTGCGCGTCCTGGAGTCGACCGTGCCCCTCTCGCGCCAGCGGGCGCTCGCCGCCTAGGGGCGGACGGTGCACTTGACGGGCTGGACGCCCGTCATCCGCCTCCAGGACTTGCCTTCGCTCGCCTGCGGCTCGCTGCGCGCTGCGATGCAGCTTGCGGCCCCCCGCGCAAACGCGCGGGCAAAAGCCTTCGCTGACTGCGCTCGGACGTGCCTGGCGGCCCGCCCGAGCTGGCCCTGGACGGGGGCCTTGCGGCCTCGCGAAGCCTTTTGCCCGCGCCTTCGGCTGGGGGCGGGGCTTCGCCCCCCACTCGTGGACCGAGCGCCTGGGGGCGCTCTGCCTCCCCTGGCTGTGGTCGCTGCCGCTCCCGTCGCCAGTGTCCGGCTCCACGGCGGCTCCCCCCAGGCCGCCGCGCTGGGGCGCGTCGGCGGGTCCGAGCTGGACGCCCGGCCCCCGCTCCGCGGCTCCCCCGCAACTCGCCTGAGGCGACTTGCCCAAATCCTCGAGCGCGACCGATCCGCTCCAGCCGAGCGCGCGCGATATGCCCGTGGTCGGTCTGATGTTTCCGCCGGTACCCGTCTAGAGCCTGTCTCGCCGTGAGCAATCGATACAGTCACCGACATCCCTTGATTTACAAACCAATCGCACCTCGGCTGTCCGACGGCCCTAAAGCGGGGCGAACAGCCGTTCCACCAGCGTCTTGGGGGCGAAGGCTTGGTAAAAACGCTAATGGGGAGCCTGATGTCACTACCAGTCGCGTGCCGCTTGTCTTGTAGCAGCACGCATTGCTTACCTCCCCCAAGTCAGCTGAGGGGCAGACCTCGTGCTTCACGAGCCCTGCCCGTGGCTGGCCACGCTGGTTTACATACATTAGGGGAAAAGGTCTGTACTATCGCAGAGACCGCAATTGATGCGGTCGTAACAACAAATCTCCAAATGAAAGAACATGAAAAAATTTCTCATGCTTGCTTGCTTTGCGGCACTCGGCGGCTGTGCAGTGAACCCCGTCCAGTATCAATACATGAAGCAAGGCGGCTCCCCGTACGATCGAACCACCGACCTCTCGCAATGCCAATATCAGATTCAGTTACATAAAGTGCCAGCCGAGAGCGCGCCCGACATGTTGCGTCTATGCATGCAGGGCAAAGGCTGGCGGCTACAACAGGTTTCGAACTGATAGACGCTACGAGTCGAGCGTGCCGCCAGGACGGGAATGCTCAGCGACGGCATCTCGGCCTGAGCGGACGCTGGGAATGGCTCGTGGCAGTAGCCGCTATGCCGCAGGCACCAGTCACCGGTAGCATCGACCGTATCCGCGGGGCAAGCTTGATCAAGAGTAGGAGCCTGCATTAAATCAGGGCGCTTCCTAGCTCTACGTTGGGCCGCAAATCCCAATCGCTATGCAAATTATGGGAGAGAAAATGAAATATGAGCAAGTGAAGTCACTGACGCCTGCACAGGTGCACGAAATTCGCAGGCGCTGGCTGAACGACTCGTCTTTTATTGGCTTTCCAGACGCGGAGCGTGACACAGTCCAGGATCGTTGGTTCGACAATCTGCTCGTACAGCCCGATTGGTTTCCGAATGCCATTTCCAGGACGGCAACGGTTGCTGTGGCTCGCAAAGGCGCTGGCAAATCAGCAGTGCGGCTGACAAGCATTGAGCGTCGTAAGCCAGATGCCAAAACGCTAATAGTGGAAGCTTCAGCGGACGAACTCGCTTCGCTACACGCGGAACGCTTGGCAAAAGCGGCGGAGCGTGGATACGGAGCGGTTTCCGATTGGATGCAGATTTACGCGGATTTGATCTGTCGACGGCTTGCTCATGAGATGAGCGGGCGGCTTCTTACCAACGACGACGAGATCTGCATACGCGCTTGGGCGACGACCAAAGGAATTACGGAACGCGATTTCGGCGAACGGATAGTCGATGTTCTGAAGACACTTGTACCTTGGGCCAAGCAGGTCACTGCCGAGAATGCGGAGCAGGAAAAAGATAGTGCAGATCGGATAGCTCGTGTTGCGCAAGCCACCAGTTTCGCGCTGTATGTCGATGACTTCGACAACCTGCAAGAGAAGGGCGGCGCGACTAATATTCGATTGATTCGTGACGCAATCGAGGCGGCCGACAGGATCACTCATCACAACAAGAGCGCTGAAGTCCATCTATTCATGCGGCAAGACCTCTGGCTCAACATTAACCCGGGCTGGCATTACGCAGACAAGGTAAGCGGTGTCGTACACCTAAATTGGGATGTCGGCGACTTAAGGAAGTGGACAGCTCAGAGGCTCCGGCTTGCCATCGCAGTGGCCCTGAATGCGGATCCAAAGTCGATTCGGGTGCCGTTTGATGATATGTGGCACGTATTCTTCACGCCGGAAGTGACGTTGAGGGACAGGTCCAAGAGTGATTCCTTTAGCTACTTCGTGCGTAGATCAATGTACACGCCGCGCAGCTTGCGAGCCATAATAAAATATGCACTTGATGGGGCAGATAAACTACCTGTTTCTGATGTCGAGATTCAGGATGCGGAGTGGAGCTACTCGACTGAACAGCTTGAGTTCTTGAAAACCGAGTTTGGTGGACTTTGTGCTGGCCTAGATATTTGCCTGCAGTCTTTCACTGGGAAGCCTCTCGAGTGGATTGCATCAGATCTTTATAAGCATCTTCGCGGTCTGATTGGTAACGGCCAAGTCAAGCTTCAAAATGGTGTATCGTACGGCGAACCGGATATTGCGCTTGCGCGATTCCTATATCGAATTGGCTTCCTAGAAGTGCGTTACCCACAGGGTGATCGATACGAGGTCCGTGACGTAATGCGCCATCCTGATCATTGGAAAAGCGTCAGAACGGACGACGCCGTGCGATGGGCCGTTCGGAGCGCCTTTTTCAATGCCCTAAAGGCGCATCGTGCATGAAGTTTATTGCTCTTTCACCATTCCCCGACATTTTGCGCGAAGCCTAGCAAGGCCGGTGAATTCAGACATTGACCGACAAGCTGGGAAGATCGGTGGTCGCGTCCCGCGACGTGGTGTAGGTCCACAGCCCGGACAGGCTGAGCTACACGG
>JAJZUN010000175.1 GCA_021848555.1 Pseudomonadota bacterium
GAGACGCCATACGTTTCCTGTATTTTTCCGGCAAGTGGGGCGCGCTTGCCTGCAATAACGTCGAGCTGGTCGTCGGTGAGTCTGCCCCATTGCTCTTTGACATTGCCCTTGAATTGCTTCCAGTTTCCTTCGATGTGCTCCCACTTCATTTCTGTGTCCTTCAAGGCGATAAAAAATCGCCGCAGGGCATGGACCGCGCTTGCTCGTTGCCAGCCACGGATGAGCCTAAGGCGTATGCGTACCGTCATTACTTGGGCGGGTGCAATGCTTCGGATGATTCGTCGCCCGCCTGACCCGGCTTTGGCATTGCCATGGACTCCTCCTGCTTGGTCATGACCCCTTGTGGACTCGCTTTGCTCTGCAAACTCGTGGGCGAAGCAGTTGAATTCGCCGGCGTCGCGGCGGGGACCGAGGGATCGGTGGACATGCCCGGCGCAGCGGTCGTCGGTGATCCGCTCGATCCTACGGCGCCTGTCGGGCCAGCCGGCGTCGGAACGGGATCTGTAACCGCCGCCGGAGGATTCACGACAGTCGGCCTGTCGCACGCGCTCAACGCTAGCGCCATCAGTAACGCTGAAAACACCATCGAATACTTCATAAGAATTCCTTTCCATCGCTTGACGAAAACCGTTCACCTGGAGAGATTTTCGGCTGTCTAGAATCATTTCGCATCTCCTTTACCGCCCCATTTACACTCGGTCAAGAAATGCGTTTTTCGAGGGCAAGCTCAAAGCGTGCTTTTCGGTAAGCGCGATCAGCAGGTTTGATCACCTCGATCGGTCCGCCCCATCCAGTCGGGTCAAATCCCTTCAACTAGCTCACGGCCTTTGACGAACCCGAGGTCCTCTGTGACGGCTTGCGTGGAATAGAAGCTTTCCGGATCCGACTCGGCGCTGGCGTATCCGTGAGCCGTCGGTCCAGCACCGTTCTCGGTGATCCTGACTTTGAAATCCCATTGTTGTCCATGGCCGGGAAGTTCCTCATTCTCAACGACACGCCGTGCGGTGCAGACGTGGATCTGCTTGCCGTGGTATTCCTGGGTTTTCCATTGTTCCTGATCGCCCGGTGAACGGTGCTTGAGTGTGATGGTGTCCATTGTGTGTCCTTATTCGTTTGTAGCGGATTGATCGGATGCGACGCACTGTCGTATCGAGCATCATGCTCGCATTGGCTCGGCTATTCCGTTCGCTGACGCACGCACGCGGAATAGCTTCCGGGTGACTGAGACAAGGGTACTGAGCAGGTATGGGTGCCGACTTTGCTTGTCATCGCGGTTGTCGGCCCACCGGCATGGATCATCGCGCAAGAACGCAAATGGGCGGCGGCATATGTGGCCCGAGCCGGGTGCTCCTGGCTATCCACTCGCGGCCAATTTATCATCAGCCGCGTTCGCAAGCCCTACGAAAAGGGGGCGGATCAGCCGGCTACCAGCAAAAGCGGAGGACGGGCCCGCGCGACCGAACTTCCAAATACACGGACTCGCGTGATTAGGGCGCCCAACCGTTCATTTGCGGTTTTGCGTGACGATCCATGCGACGAAACCGACAACCACGATGACAAGCAAAGTCGGCACCCATACCCCGCCGTATCCGCCCATGGCGCCGTATCCGTTCATCCAGCCGTCGCTGCCCGTGCCGCCATTCATCATGTTTCCGTTCTGCGCCAACGCGACGCCGGTGGCCAACAGAGCCACCATACCACCAGCCACAGCAAGCAAGCTCTTCATGAATTCTCCTGATCGAAACAGTGCAACTAGCCACGTCGGCAAAGGGCGCGTGAGTCTGAAGGGGCGTCACGCCACCCGGCGAACCCGGGTAACGCGAGCCGCGCTTCGCCGGCTCCCTCAACCGCTACAGCACAGGACAAATCACCTTCGGAATCCGTACCGTTGATGCGAATCTACGCTGCCACAGTGCCGAAGTCCGTGCGGCAGCGAACACGACTCAGACAAATCTCGGGACCGATTTGAAGCTGACGCCAACATTACACGTTTGTAATCTTGTCGAGGAAGCAACGCGCTACCATCGGTCTGGTTTGTGGTAGCTCATTCCCCTCGGGGCGAAACATCCCCTGCCGCCAGCAAGCTCACGTACATTTCCTTAACCTTTCCAGCGAGGCGAAGCATGAACAAGATCACCGGAATGAGTTTAGCAACTGTTTTAGTCCTGAGCGGCTGTGGCAGCGGTGGCGGCGGAGACGGGAGCTCTCCTGCTGCGACGTTGCCCGCTGCAACAACTGTCAGCGGCACAGCCGCCAAGGGGATCATCAAGCAGGCAAAGGTTCTTGTGTGCCGAATCGTCAACGGCGTGCCGGAGGCCGATGCGTCCTGCGCTTCGACCACCTCCGGCAATGACGGTTCTTATAGCGTCTCTTTTAGCGACGGCTATACCGGGCCGGCGATGGTGAAGGTCATGCCGGGCGCGGCAAGCACGATGATGGACGAGACGACGGGCACTGATATCCCCTACGGCATGACCATGCGGGCGGTCGTTCCCGCGGTTTCCAAGACGACGACTGTTTACGTAACACCGTTCAGCGAAATGGCCGCAAGCGCTGCGAGCAAGACGACGATAGACGCGACAACAATCAGGCAATCCATCGACGCGGTCCAATCCGTCATGTTGCCGCTCGGTGTCGATATGGGCGTCATGCCGATGATGGACCTGAAGGACAATGGCTCCGATTTCGGCATGTTGACCAGGCAATCCAACATGACCAAACAGCTGGCCAGGGTGGCAATGGCGGCGAAGAATTCCAATTTGCTCAAAGATGCCAACGGGGCCGCCTGCAATGCCGCAAGCACCGTGCCGTCCCAGCAGATCGCGTGCGCGGTTAGCGCAATGGCAGGCGTAATGAACAGTTACGTTACGGCCGATGCGACGAAGTCGGCGGAGGTGCTTAAGGCATTGACCGATCAGAAACCGACCAGCGTGAATATGCCCATCCTCAAAGCGGACGGCACCATTGGCATGCAACTGGCCGACATGACTTCTTCCGCATCCATGCAAACCGCGATGCAAAATGCGGGAATGACGCTGACTGCCGCCGCGAATACGGTCAATGTGGTGATGGGCGGAATGCGCTAGATCGATTGCCCGCTTCACGGCCCGGCTTTCGGCAATGTAATCCCCGCGTCACCTTCCCGTAGGGGTACGGCTTCTAAGATGAGGGCATGGTTGGACGATGCAAACCGGACACCATGCCGAATCCATGACGGTACATTTCATGGCCAATCATCTTAGGAGTAATTGTCATGTTGAAGAAATTCCTGGTAGTCGCCGCAAGCAGCATGGTCGCACTGTCCGCCTTTGCCGCGGACGCAACCCAGGTGGAGAAATCCATCCAACTCAAGGATGGCTCGACGGTGCACATTTTCGCCGATGGCAAGATGGCCATGGAAGACCAGTATGGTCGCGCCGTCTACATGGAACCCGGCCACGCCATGGAAACCAAGGACGGCAAAAAGATCGCCATGAACGGAAACGAGGTCGCGCGCTTTGATCAGATGCTTAGCGAGCACCGTATTGGCGGCTGACCGTTTCAATCTATCAGAAGCCAATACCTACTCTCGCGGCCCCTTCAAGGGGCCGTTTTTTTGAAAATGGCGGTGCGCTTTTCAGCTCTGCAGTCATGCTTGACCCTTCGTAGAATCGCGCGGCGGAATCTGGCTGCGCGAGTTGTGCCGGCCGAATAGCGCCGGCCCCAGCGTTCGATGGGCGACCACCAAGACCGGCGGCAAGATCAGCCACCGCAGCAGCGGGGAAAGACCAATACCGAAAATCAGCGGCGTGCTCGCCGTATAGCCCCAGTTGCCGGCGGGATAGAGTTGTACCACTCGCTCCATGCCGTATAGACCATCGTGCCGATAACGACAATGGCGCCGCCCGTCCACGGGCGCGACGCCGGCCAGTCCGCACGGCGGAGCGCCATGCCCGTCAGCGCGAACATCGCGAGTGCGATCAAGACGTCGCCAACGGAGCAGTGAAACAGGGCCCAGGCGACACTCAACCGATCTGCCTCCGTCCAGAGCGTATACAACCTGACCTGCGCGATTTCCCACGCCAGATTCAGAACGAAGGCGAGCCCCGCTCATAGACCCGCGCGCGCGATCATGCCGATACCGGGCGCGGGCATGCATTGCGGAGCACGAGCAAATGCGGCAACCCGAGGCTTAGCAGGAGGCCCAGCACGGTGAGGCCCGCTGTCAGGACGAAGGAGGCGCCCTCCAGGGCGGCGACATTGTAGAGGAGTCCACCCGCCGCCGAGCCCAGGGTGACCCCAAGGCTGGCGGCTGCGGTCTGCTTGCCGAGTTCCCAACCCTGCGCGCTCCCGGCCTTGGCCGAGATCCAGTAGGTCAGAATCGGCGAGAGGATGCCGGCGCTGGCCGCGACCGCGCCGATCACGACCAGCATCAGCACAAAATCCGACGCCCACGGCACAAGGAACAAGCCGGCCGCCAGCACGGCGAGCGCGGGCGCGATGAGCCAGCGGGTCGCATCCGGCTTGAACCAGGGCGAGAATACGATTGCCTGCATCGCAAACATGACCAGGCTGCATTCGGTGAACATCAGCGCGATCTGGTACGGCGTCAAGCCGAGTTCCTGCTTGCCGCGCAGTGCAAGTCCGACCTCGAACACCCCGACGCCGGCCGAGACGATGAAGGTGAGGACGAGCAGTTTCGGCACGAGCCATTTAGTCTTATCGCCCGAGGCGCCCGTGGTCTTCCGCGACCGATCACGGCCCGCGCCACTCGGCACGGCAAACGCGACAGCGCAGGCCACCAGATAAGCAAGCAGTGCAGTTGCCACGAGCGCAATCGCGGCCGATCCAGCCGGCAGGGGGAGGGTGAAGAAATCCGCTGCAAAGCGCGTAACAAACACACCCAGCATCGGTCCGAGCAGGAAGCCGGTTATGCCGGCCATGCTGACGAACGCAAGCCGGCGGGCGCGCCCCTGCTCGCTCGTAGCGAAGTTGCCGGTCACAGCCGCCGCCACCGGCGTCACCGCCGCGGCGAATAGGCCGCTCAGGAAGCGCTCGGCGTAGACCGCGGCGAGACTCTCGACGAATGAAAAGATCAGCATGATTACGCCGAAGCCGACGAGCCCGGCCAGCAGCACACCGCGCGGCCCGCGCCGATCGGATAGTCGGCCCCACATGGGAGCAAACAGAAACAGCGAGAGGGTATAGACCGCGGTCAGCAGCCCCGTGTGCCGGGAAACCTGCGCAGCCTCTACGCCCGCTCCCAGGAGCCGCTCGATCAGATAGGGCAGAAGCGGCAGCACGACGCCAAAGCCGACCGACACCGTGAACACGGCGAGCATGAGCGCGGCCATGGTGCCGCAGCGCGCGCCGGCTGGGCGCTCGGTGTCGACCCTCACGCGGCCGCTTTCTCGTTCGAATGCGGGTTTGCCGGCACCGCAGACGCCTTGGCAGGCTCTGGAGCTGCCGCTACCGCAGGCGCCTCACCTGACTTCGGCGCGGCTGCCACGTCGGGCACCTCGCCAATGCGCTTTTCCACTTCGTCCACGCTCAATACCGACAGCATGGCGTGCACTTCGATAACGCTCGTATTGATCGAGCCTTCTTGACGGTGTTCATACTCGAAATGACCGATTTATCTGGTTCCGGTTGGCGTCCGCTTCGGCGGCCGAAAGCTCGGGTGCGTAAAGTAAAACGTCGCGTGCTGTGGGGCCGTCGCACCCGGAGCGCGGAATTCCACGTCGATCCTGAAGGGGCCGCGGCCGATCATTGGAAACAGGCCCGCGTAAACGGGTGCTCCTGCAGCGCTGGTGTTATCGAGCGCTTTCTTCACGCCCGAAACACCGAGCGCCGCGACGCGGGCTTCGACGAGTGCGTCGGTGATCCGGCGGCCGCTGCGATAGTCGAAGAGGGATACCATGAGATGATGTGTGTCGCGCGCCGATGCCGGCTGAAACGGCGTTGCGCCGGGCTCGGCAGCCGGCGGGCCGGCAATGAGGTCGGCCGGCATCACCGCGAGATAGACCCAGAAATCGCCGACGTGCTGGCGGAAATTGAGTTCTTCGGCGGCGAACGCGGGGTGCGCCATCACGCCAGCCCAGAGGAACGTGAGCACGGCGCGAGCGAAGCGTGAAGGGTGTTGGTAGCTCATGCTTGCCGCAGACGATCCGCTTCGATAACGTTTGTTTTCATCGCACCTCCTTGACTACCCTCAACTTCGATAGGCTATTGCCACTGCCTCACCCACCTGCGATGCAGAAAATTGTAAATGGGCACGTAGACGAGACCCATGTACGCGCAACCCGTTCTACAACGCACTTCATCCTGAGCGCATCCGGGTGGGCGCGCTGCAGTTCCGCGCTATTCATATTTATGCGATTTCACTCCTTCGTACTTAGTCGGCGC
>JAJZUN010000176.1 GCA_021848555.1 Pseudomonadota bacterium
TCGACGAGCCGCTGTCCAATTTGGACGCCAAGCTGCGCGTGCAGATGCGCCTGGAGATCCAGCAGCTGCACCGCAACCTCGGCACCACCAGCATCTACGTGACCCATGACCAGGTCGAAGCGATGACGCTGGCGCAGCGCATGGTCGTCATGAGCGCCGGGCGCACCGAGCAGATCGGCGCTCCGGGTGAAGTCTACCAGCGCCCGGCGACCCAGTTCGTCGCCGGTTTCATCGGCTCGCCTGCGATGAATTTCCTGCGCGGCCGCGCCGACGCGGGCGGCCTCACGCTGGCCGACAACGGACACCTCGCCGTGACCGTGCCCGGACCGCTGGTCGGACGCGAATTGGTGCTGGGCATCCGGCCCGAGCACCTGGAGGTGTGCACGCCCGACGAAGCGCTGTTTACCCTGCAGACCGAAATGCGCGAAATGCTCGGCGCCGACACGCTGGTGCACGGCCGGTTCGGCAAGGAGCTGCTGGTCGCGCGCCTCTCGGCCACCGAGCACCCGTCACCGGGCCAGGCGCTGCCGCTGCGTCCCCTGCCCGGCTGCCTGCACTGGTTCGATGCCCAGAGCGGCGCGCGCCTGGAGAGCGTTTGACTGATGCCGGGGCTGGCATGAAACCCTGGCCTTATCCGCGCATCATCGCCCACCGAGGCGGCGGCACGCTCGCCCCGGAAAACACGCTCGCCGGCATGCGCAAGGCGAAGGAACTCGGATTCGCCGGCATCGAGTTCGATGTCATGCTCGCCGGCGACGCCACGCCTATCCTGATGCACGATCAGACGCTCGATCGCACCACCAGCGGCAGCGGGCCGATCGCCGCGACCGCGTACCGCGACATGCTGCAGCTCGACGCCGGCAGCTGGTTCTCGCGCGAGCACGCGGGCGAACCGGTGCCGAGCTTCGAGCGCGCGGGCCGGCTGTGCATCGAGCTCGGCCTGTGGGCCGATATCGAGATCAAGCCGGTCAAGGGCTACGAAGCCGAAACCGGCAAGGCGGCCGCGCTCGCCGCGCGCGAACTCTGGCGCGGCGCGCCGGTGCAGCCTCTATTGTGTTCATTCCAGCCGGCCGCGCTCGCGGCAGCGCAAGCGGCTGCACCCGAATTACCGCGCGGCGCGCTGACCCCGAGCATTCCGCCCGAGTGGGAGCAATGGCTGCAGAAACTCGGCTGCGTCTCGCTGCACTGCGACTACCGCATGCTGCTGCCGCAACAGGCGCGCGCGGTGCGCGATGCCGGCTACTGGCTGCTGTGCTACACCGTGAACGATCCCGAAATCGTGCGCGTGCTGTTCGATTGGGGCGTGGACGCCGTCATCACCGATCGCCTGGACCTGATCCCGCCCGATTTCAAGTAGCGGCGCCGGATTACAAAAGCTTACAATCGCCGCGTCGGCATCCCGTCGTCTCGCGCGTTTCGGATGCTACGGGAGGACTTCTCCCTTCATAGAAAGGAGTTCATCACATGTCCAAAATCAAGATCAGCATTGCCGCTTTCATGATGACCGCCCTACCCGCGCTGGCGCTGGCCCAGGCCACACCTGCGACGCCGGCGACCCCCGGCATAGACCAGCGCCAGGCCAACCAGGAGCGGCGCATCCAGCAGGGCGTGAAATCCGGCCAGCTTACCGGCCGGGAAGCGGCACGCCTGGAACAACGCGAAGCCAAAATCCAGACAAACAAGCAGGCGGACATGGCCGACGGCAAGGTGACGGCGCAGGAGCGCAGGAAACTGCAGCGCGAGCAAAACCGCACCAGCCGTGCGATCACCCGCCAGAAGCACGACCGGCAGCGCAGATAAACAACAGCGGGACCGCGCCGGCCTGCGCCCAGCCATGCCTACCCTGTATCGCAATCTGCTCGCGCTCATGTGGATTGCCTGGGTCGTCTACTGGTGGGCGCTTTCGTTCAACGTCAAGGTCGCGGCGAAGCGTGAGCCCCTGTACTCGCGTCTATTGCACCTGGGGCCGCTGCTCGCCGCGGCGCTGCTGCTCGGGCTTCCGCACATCCCGCTGCCGCTCTTCGGCGCACGCTTTGTGCCGCCGGCGCCATGGTCCCATTGGGTCGGAACCGCGCTCACCGCGGCGGGTCTGCTCCTTACCGTATGGGCGCGCAGGCATATCGGCAGAAACTGGAGCGCCATCGTGACCATCAAGGAAGGTCATGAATTCATCGCGAGCGGCCCCTACGCCTTCGTGCGCCACCCGATCTACACTGGACTGCTCCTCGCGTTCGCCGGCAGCGCACTGGCGCTGGGCGAATGGCGCGGCCCAGTCGCCTTCGCCATCGTGGCCTGGGCTTTTTGGCGCAAGCTGCGCCTGGAAGAGCGCTGGATGCAGCAGCACTTCGGCGAGGCCTATCAGGACTATTGTCGCCGCGTCGCGGCGCTGCTACCCTTCGTGTGGTAACGGGTCTGGTAAAGGAGTCCAGGGTGACCGACACGGTCGACGCACTGATACTCGATCTGCTGGAGTGGATCGGACCGCAGCCGCGGGCGTACGCCGAAGTCATGGAGGCATGGCGCACGTCCTGCCCGCGCCTGCCCGTATGGGAGGAAGCCAACGCGCGAGGCTTCGTCGAGCGCCGCCACGTACAGGGTAAGGCGGCGCTGATTGCGGTCACTGCGTCCGGGCGGGCATTCCTCGCGCAGCAGCGGCCGCAATACGAGGGCAGTGTAGACGCCGAATTGATGGCGAGCGCGATGGCAGGCTTCGACGGCCACCGCGGCTGGGTGTACTACCTCGCAGTCGCCCCCGCGCATCGCGGGCGGTCCTACGGCAGCGCCCTGATGCGCGAGGTGGAGCGCCTGCTCCGAGAGCGCGGCTGCCCGAAGCTGAACCTGCAGGTGCGCGCCGCCAACGCCGCTGCTGCCGCGTTCTACCGCAAGCTCGGTTATGCGCAGGACGAGTTGCTCAGCCTGGGCAAGAGGTTGATTCACGACCGGGCGAGCGGCGATCCGGCGGCCCCGCGCGGCGCCTTTCCACGTCAGTCCTGAGTCAGGACAGGGGCAAGCATGCAACTCATCGGAATGCTCGATTCGCCCTACGTGCGCCGCGTCGCGATATCGCTGCAATTGCTGGACTTGCCGTTCGAGCACCGCTCCATTTCCGTGTTTCGCACGTTCGGCGAATTCCGTGCGATCAACCCCGTGGTCAAGGCGCCGACGCTGGTGTGCGACGACGGCACGGTACTGATGGACTCCACGCTGATCCTGGAATACGCCGAAAGCATTGCCGCGCCGGGAAAGTCGCTCATGCCACTGGCTGAGCACCGGCACGCGCTGCGCCGCATCGGGCTCGCGCTCGCCGCGTGCGAGAAAAGCGTACAGATCATCTACGAGCGCAACTTGCGGCCGCCGGAAAAGCAGCATCAGCCCTGGGTCGCGCGGGTGACGGGCCAGCTGCTGGCCGCCTACGGCGCGCTCGAAGCCGAGTTCGCGCGCACACCGCTGCCCGCGGCCGACGGAGTCATGGACCAGGCCGGCATCAGCACTGCGGTGGCCTGGCACTTCAGCCAGATGACCCTGCCCGAAGTGGTCCCTGCAGCGGATTTCCCCGCGCTGCGGCGCTACTCGGCCGCGGCGGAATGTTTGCCCGAGTTCGCCGCCGCACCCCATGGCGATGGTACTTATCGTGCCGGCAAAGCCCCAGCGCCAAAATAATTTCTCTTCGCGCCGCAATAGCGTACGGCACTGACAGGATGCAACAGGAGGCACACATGGACTTGCTCGAATCGGTACAGCAAATTCTGCAACCGCTGTTTCCGGGTGTGCTCGGCATCGAACTCACCGAAGTCGGCCCGGAGCGCGTCGTCGCCTCGATGCTGGTGCGGCCCGACCTGTGCACCGCGGGCGAGGTGCTGCACGGTGGCGCGATCATGGCCTTCGCCGACACCCTGGGCGCAGTCGCAACTTTCGCCAACCTGCCTCAGGGCGCACGCACCACCACCATAGAGTCCAAAACCAACTTCCTCGGCGCCGCGCCGGCCGGCACGCGCGTAACCGGCGAGTGCACCGCGTTTCACCGCGGCCGGACTACGATGGTATGGCAGACGCTGGTCAAGTCCGAGGCGGGCAAGCTGTGTGCGGTGGTCACGCAAACGCAGATGGTCCTGCCTAAATCATGAACTTTCGCTTTCGCCGGATCAGGCGCAACCTGGAGTTACGGCCGATTGCCTTGCCGGTTTTGGCAACGGCGCCGGGGCGCCGCGCGCCTCAGGACTGGTGGTGCACCTGCATCGCTTCGAGGAAGCGCGACACCAAGTTGTAACCGGCGATGGTCGCGGTGAGTTCGACCAGGTCCTGGGTGTCGAAATGTTTCCGCACCTCGGCGAACAACTCGTCGGGCACCTGGACCTGTTTGGTCATGGTATCGGTGTAGGCGAGTACCGCGCGCTCGGCCGCATCGAATAGCGGCGAGCACTGCCAGGCTTTCAGTGCGGCGATCTGCTCCGCGCTTGCGCCTTCTTTCAGCGCGAACGGCAGATGCGCCTGGTATTCGTAGTCCGCGCCGTTGAGCACGGCCACGCGCAGGATCGCGAGTTCGCGATAGCGCCCGGCGAGCTTGGTCTTTTGCCGGATCGCGGTGAACAGGCCGAGCCAGCCCTCCATCACCGCCGGGCTGTGCAGCAGCACCTTGTACAAGTCGAGCAGCTTGCCGCGTTCGGCCTTGATGCGCGCGACGAGCGGCGCGAGATCAGGGTGGTCTTGTTCTTCGATATAGGCAATGCGCGCCATGGCTTCGGTCTCTTCGGCAAATAATTCGGTTTAGAAAGGCAGTTCGGCACCGGGCTTGGCCGCGCCGAGCACCGTGCGGAATTCGGCCTGGATGCGCGCAATCGCTTCGGGCGTGTCGCCTTCGAAGCGCAGCACGATCACCGGCGTGGTGTTGGAGGCGCGCGCGAGGCCGAAGCCGTCGGCGTATTCCACGCGCAGGCCGTCGAGCTTGATGATTTCGCGCGCACCGGGGAAACGCGCTCTTTGCTGCAGTCTCGCGATCAGCCGGTGCGGTTCGCCCTCGGCCAGCTTCCAGTTGAGCTCGGGCGTGTTGACCGAGTCGGGCAGCGCGTCGAGCACCGCGTCCGGGTCGGGGTGGCGGCTCAGGATTTCCAGCAGGCGCGCGCCCACGTACTGCGCATCGTCGAAACCGTACCAGCGCTCGCCGAAGAAAATGTGCCCGCTCATTTCTCCGGCCAGGGCCGAATGCAGCTCCTTCATTTTAGCCTTGACCAGCGAGTGCCCGGTCTTCCACATCACCGGCCTGCCGCCGCGCTCGGATATCCAGGAGGCGAGCCGGCGCGTGCATTTCACGTCGTAGATGATTGGCGCGCCCGGATTGCGGCGGAGCACGTCGTCGGCGAACAGCATCAGCTGCCGGTCGGGATAAATGATATGGCCGCGCTTGGTGACCACGCCGAGGCGATCGCCGTCGCCGTCGAACGCGAGGCCCAGCTCGGCGTCGGAATCGCGCACCGCCGCGATCAGTTCCTGCAGATTCTCCGGCTTGGACGGATCCGGATGATGGTTGGGGAAATTGCCGTCCACTTCGCAGTAGAGCGGGGTCACCTTGCAGCCGAGGCGGCGGAACAGTTCGAGCGCGCTCGCGCCGGCGACACCGTTGCCGCAGTCGATGACGATGCGCATAGGCCGCGCGAGCTTGACGTCGCCGGCAATGCGCGCGAGGTAGGCTTCACGCACGTCGGTGGTCGAGTATTTGCCCGCGCCCTCGGCCAGATCGCCGCTTTCGATGCGCGCGCGCAGGCGCTGGATGTCGTCGAGCGCGAGCGTCACCCCACCGAGCACCATCTTGAGCCCGTTGTATTCGGGGGGGTTGTGGCTGCCCGTCACCATGACCACGCTGCCGCAGTCGAGGTGATGCGCGGCGAAATAACCCATCGGCGTGGCCGCCATGCCGATGTCGATGACGTCGACCCCGGCTGCGGCGAGGCCCGCGGCGAGCGCCGCCGAAAGCTCGGGACCGGTCAACCTGCCGTCGCGGCCGATGGCCACCGCGGTTTGCGCGCGCGCGCGCGCTTCGCTGCCCAGAGCGCGGCCGATGGCCCTGACGACTTCGGGCGTAAGCGCGGTAGCGACGATGCCGCGGATGTCGTAGGCCTTGAAGATTTCGGCGGGAACGGAAGTCATAGTAGCGGCGACCTGTGTGTACAAAGGTGCGGCATTTTAACCCGGAGCCGGCCGCGGAAACGCGCCGCCACGCCACCCCAGCGTTCGCGCCGCTAGGGCCCCGGAGCGGAATTCAATGCAATATCTTGGGCGCTTCGAGTGGGGCGTCGCGGCGCACCACGGGCGCGGGCGCGTGCGAACCGTGGTGCAGCACCATGCGCCAGCCGCCGGCCGAGCGCAAATACACGTTGGTCGTGAC
>JAJZUN010000177.1 GCA_021848555.1 Pseudomonadota bacterium
CGAAGCTTGCGCTGACCGCGATTTCCGCCTACAGCGCCAAGCCGCTGGGCATGATACTGCGGCTGGGATTCATCGGCATGGCGGCGGCGGCTCTCCTGTTGCTCCAGGCCTTGTATTCGTGGTTCAACGGGATCGCGGTATCGGGCTGGACGTCGCTGACGGTGGTTGTGCTATTCTTCGGCTCCGCGAATCTGCTTGCGCTGGGCGTGCTCGGCGTGTACCTCGCCGAGTTGTTCGATGAAATCAAGGCGCGGCCCGAGTATCTGATCGGGGACGAACTGCGGTGACCTGACGCCGTACCGGAATCGGTGCCGGTACTCAAGTTGCATCGATGCGTTTGGCCCAAATGGCCCATGGGCGATAGCGCGAACACAAGTAATCTGGGCAATGTGTGACTTTGTGCAAGCTAGTCAAGAAAAATGGCCTAGAGTGCAATTGCACAGCCAAATAAAGTATGGTAGTTTTCCTGCAGTTCTGGGCAGTGTCTAGACTAAGTTTGAAATAGCCCTCGGTAAGCTGGTTGTTGGGCCGAAGAACCGAAGTCAGGGCAATTGACATCAATCAAGATCGAACATCGATCGACCACGGGGAGTTTTATATGAACGCTCGAATGAAATTTGTTCTTACACCGCTCGCGGCTGCCGTAATCGGTAGCTTGGCTGTTTATGGTTGCGGTTCCGGCGCCGAAGCTCCGCCACCCGTCCCCACCGCGACGGTCGTGGCCCCGGTGGTGAACACCCCGCTCAAGGACGTCACCGTGACCCTGACCTGTGCCGACGGCAAGCTCGGCGGCACTGGCACCGCGGTAAACGGCAGCGTATCCATCCTCGTCCAGACCACCTGCGCCACGCCATTCACCCTGGCGGTTTCCGGCACCGGCACCATGGCGGGTCCCGACCTCGTATTCGGCACCGCTGACGACGAAGCCTACGATTCGGCCACGCGCACGGCGCTGAAATCCATAGTCCAGACCGGCGACTTGAGCGCCGCGGTCACCTCGGGCGCCACTGTAACCGCGCCCTCGATCACCGCGCTGACGACCATGGTTGCGGAAACCGTCGCCAAGGCCAACCCCACTACCGCCGAAGTCGACGCCGCCAAAGCTACCGTCGCGACCGTAACCGGAGTCGCCGCGACCGACCTGTACAAGAACCCGATGACCAATGGCGACGTGTTCAAGGCGGCGACGCTGGTCAACGAACTGGTTGCGAGCGGCATCAAAGCCGATCCGACCCAGACGCCCGCCGGCCTGGTCAAGGCCATGGCCGCAACCACCACGGCCAAGCTGACCGACGCCACCCTTGATCCGGCCAAATTGATGGGCCTGAGCACCGCGAACGCGGCCATCGTGCAGGCGCAGACGTCCACCATACAGGCCAAGGCCGACGCGATGAAGGTAGTCGCCGGTGCGGTCACCGCCAACGTGGCCGTCGCCGACCAGCCAACACTGACACCCGTCGATGCCGGCAGAGCCCTGGCCGCAGCCCTCGCAGGCGCGCAAGCCAGCGACGCAGCAGCCGCGATCGCGAAAGCGAAGCTTTCGCAGGACACGATGAAGCAGATGGGCGTCGAAATGGACGCGCTGAGGAAGGACACCACCGTCGCTGCAACCGACCTTCCGGCCAAGATGGCCGCGGTGGTCCAGGGGCTGGAAGCGGTACGCATCGATCAGGATGCGGGCATCACGGCAGCCGTGGGCACTCCGGCGCAGATCGCCACCGCGGGGCAGCAGGCGAGCGGCATGGTCGTTGGTTCAGCGCCGGCTTTGCGCACGACGGTGACCGGCGCTACGGTCACTAACCTGCAAACCAGCGGCTACATGGAGGGTGCTGCAGCGTCGATCATCAGCCAGATCGATCCCACGAAGATTGCGGCTGCCGTGACGGCCGCCGGCGGCGACGCCACCAAGATCGACTTTACCAGCGTTGTGGTCGCGGGCGTGGATCCGACGAAACTCGCTACCACCGCCACAACGGCCGGAACCGCGGCATCGACCCTGGCCCTGACCGCGCCGACCGCACTAGCCAGTTATCCGGCGCTTGCGAGCCAGGTCGTCGGCATGGTTATCGGCCGCGCTACCGGCACGAACCAGTTGGCCAGCGCCAATCTGCAGGCCTGGGTCAATGCCATCGGCACCGCGCTGGCGGCAAACAGCCCGACCCTGCTCAACCCCGGCTCCGTAGGCGAAGCATTCGAGAAACTCCAGCCGAACCTCGCAGCGGTACCGGGCACGCTGACGATGACCTTGGCGGCCGAGATGATGTTCACACCGTCGACCACGCCGATCACGCCGACGCTGCCGACTGAAACGACGACCACGGCTGCCACGACCACTACCACGGCCGCGGCAACCACTACCACGGCTGCTGCGACGACCACCACGGCCGCGGCGACCACCACTACAGCGGCTCCGACGACCACTACGGCAGTGGTAGTCGTTACCACCACGACGGCGACGACGACCAGCAGCACGACGTCCACCACTGCACCTAGCAATCCTTCTCTGAGTCTTGGCGTTGCCACGCCCACCGGCACGTTTGCCGATGAGAAGACCGGTCTAGGCGTGCTGGCCGCAGGTGCCGTGAACTACACGGGCGGGGTTGTCACGTTTGGCCCGTACACGGTAACCGGGTTGTCGGCTGCGACCACTATGGGGACGACCGGAGCCGTCGGCACCTATACCAAGTTCAGCGTGAACGGTGGTGCTTACGCAGCTTCCGGCTCCGTAAGCAATGGCGACACGATCACGGTCCAGTTTGACCTCCCGACATACTGGACGGACGCGGGTCCGTTCGGGTTCTCGCAAACCTTCAACCCGAGAATTCGCCAGACCGCAGCAACCACCATCTTCCAAAGCTTCAACGCGAAACTGTGTTCAGATCCGGCAACGCCGCCGGAGACTGGCAATAGCCAATGTAAGTAAAGCACAGCGTAACACCAGGAAGACCTGCAGTTTGAAGCCGCCCCTTCGGGGGCGGTTTCATTTGGTGCGCTAGAATAAATGGCGCGGTTGCAGGTATGATTGCTGACGGTCCATCACTGCGAATTTATTCAGGATGCATATGAAAGCACGAACGCTATCGGATATTGTGTTGTGTCTGTGCTTGGTAAGCGCGCAGCCGCTGCTCGCGGCAGATCCGGTGCAGCAGCAGCCCGCGCAGAAAGCCGCTGCCCCGCAGCCCGATTTTTCTCCGCCGCCGGTGCCGGAATTCATGCTGCGCAAGCCGGCGAAACCGCTCACGCTGGAGGAAATGCAGAAGCAGGCGGACGAAGCGGCACGGCGCGCGCGCGCCGAGCGCGACAAGAGTGCGCCGACCGGGAAATCGCCCACCAAGGCCGGCGATGACAGGATGAAATGAGCTGGAACCTGCCTGCTGCGCTTTGCGCCGGCACCAGGCTGGTCGCGCTGCTCGCAGTATTCGTTGCGTCGCCCTGCGCGGCGCAATCGGATTGGGGCACCTCGGCGCAGGAGGAAGCGCTGGCGCGCGCGCGGGTCGATCTGCGCCGCAGCCAGATCGGGCTTCCGGCTCTGGCCTTGAACGCGCAACTCGAAACCGCGGCGCGCGGCCATGCCAACTATCTCGCAGTCAATAATCTGAGCGGTCACTTTCAGAATCAAGCGCAGTATCCATCCGGATTTACCGGCAACAGCCCCAGCGACAGGATCAAGAACGCCGGCTATGTCGCCTGGGCTACCGGCGAAGTCATCGCGCGCGGGCCTTTCCACGGGGAAGACGCCGTCGACAGCCTGATCCAGGCGATCTATCACCGCACGGCGATCTTCGGCACCGCCTTCGATGAGCAGGGCGCGGGCATCAGCCAGGGCAGCCAGGGCATCACGGTAATCAACTTCGGTACCCAAAAATATCCGCAGCCCAGTGCGCCCGCCGGTTGGGTCGGCGTCTATCCCTATGATGGACAGACCGGGATTGCCGTCGATTTCTATTCCCAGGAAGAAAGTCCCAGTCCGATACCGACCAGCCTGAACCTGAACCGAGTGGGCTATCCAGTCAGCCTGCACATCGACGACGCGCGCACCCTGTCCGTCAGCAGTTTCACACTCGCCCCGGTGGATGCCGGCGGAAACACGTTGCAGCTCCTGCCGACACTACTTTTGACGAAGGCCGGAGGCGATGTTCACATGCCAGCTTCCGCTGCGGCGATCGTGCCGCTCGGCGTGCTCGCCTACGGCACCACCTATGAAGCGAATTTCAGCGGCAGCGCGGACGGGGTGCCGCTGACGAAGACCTGGCGCTTCACCACGGCCCCCTATACCCCGCTGGCGATCGCAGGGCCGTCGACAGCCTATGTCGGCGATACGGTGGCGCTGAAATTCAGCGGCGGCAGCGGGCGCTACGCCAACGTCGGCTACAGCTACACGGCGCAGCTAAGCCAGCCCGGCTGGATAGGCGAGGACGGATTCGGTTTTCACGCGGATACGACTGGCACGATCGCCATAACCGTTACCGATGGGGAAAACACCGAAGCGACGCTGCCGCTGGTGATCAAGACTGCCGCGGAAAAGCTGCTGCCGCTCGCAGCCGGCTGGAACCTGGTGGGCAACAGCACCAGCATCGCGCTGACGGCGGGAACCTTGTTCGGCGGCGACGCGGCCAAAGTGACGACCGTATGGAAGTGGCTGCCCACCGCAAGCAAATGGGCCTTTTATGCGCCGTCGCTGCCCGACGGCGGCGCCGCCTATGCCGCGAGCAAGGGCTACGCGTTCCTGACCACGATCAGCCCCGGGGACGGCTTCTGGGTCAACGCGAATGCGGCATTCATGGTGCAACTGCCAGCGGGGGCAGCCGTGTCTTCCGCTGCGCTGCGCTCGACGCTGGGCACAGGCTGGAACCTGGTCGCCGTCGGGGACAACCGCGCGCCGCGCGGCTTCAACCAGGTCGTCGGCCCGCCAAGTGCAGAAAGCATACCGATCAATCTGACGTCGCTCTGGGCCTGGGACAACCCGGGCAGCCACTGGTATTTCTATGCGCCCAGCCTGGACCAGAGCGGCAGCCTGGCCAGCTACGTTCAGCAAAAGAGCTACCTCGATTTCGGCGCTAAGACGCTGGATCCGGTCACGGGATTTTGGGTAAACCGGCCCTGATTGACATGCCCTGCAGATCCGCTCGATGGGAAAGATCGATGGGAGCGCATCCGGCTTGATCGCACTGCTGCGCCAGTTCGTCAAGTTCACCGGCGTCGGTTTCGCCTCCGCGATCGGCCACTACGGCTTGCTGATCGCGCTGGTCCAGCTCGCGGCGGTGCCGGCGGTGCCAGCCTCGGCCGCGGGCGCCCTGCTCGGCGCGGTGATCAACTACAGCCTCAACTATCGCTATACTTTCCGCAGCACGCGGCAACACCGCGAGGCGGTGCTGCGCTTTGCCGTGATCGCCGCGGTCGGTCTGGCGCTCAACACGCTGTTCATGTGGATCGGCGTCGTCCTCATCGGGGCGCATTATCTGCTCAGCCAGGTCATCACCACGGTGCTGGTGCTGATATGGAGCTTTGCCGGCAACCGCTATTGGACATTTCGTTCCGCAGCAGGGATAGAATGACGCCTGTTCATTCCTTGCATGGCGGCGTCATGAGCATCATCACTTGCCCGCAACCCCGGCCGGGTGTGCGCCGCGCCGTCGCGCGCGGATTTACGCTGCTCGAACTGCTGGTGGTCATGGTGATCATCGGCCTGCTGGCAGGCTATGTGGCGCCGAAGTATTTCTCCCAGATCGGCAAGTCCGAGGTCAAAGTGGCGCGGGCCCAGATCGACGCGCTGGAAAAGGCGCTCGATCAGTACCGTCTGGACGTCGGCCGCTATCCGAGTTCCGAGCAGGGACTGGCGGCGCTGATGACGCCGCCCGCCAACGAACCGAAGTGGCAGGGACCGTATCTCAAGAAAGCCGTTCCGCCCGACCCCTGGGGGCGCGCCTACATCTACCGCTTTCCGGGCGAGCACGGCGATCTCGACCTTTATTCCTACGGCCGCGACGGCCAGGCCGGCGGCAAAGGCGAGGACGCGGACATCACCAACTGGTGACCCGCCGCCGCGCAGTCCCGGGAAGGCGTTTGCCTCCCCGGCCCGCGACCAGCCATCGGTCCTATTGTCTTTCGTACTCAAACGGGTACACTCCGCACTGCCGCACGATGGGAATGAATCCTATTGCCGCGACTTATCGATTGACCACCAACCTGGCCTCTGGGAGAAATCTTCATGCATGTTCTATTCCGCGCGCTATTGCTGCAATCGCTCATGGTCCTCGCCACGCTGGCCCACGCGCAGACCCGACTTTGACACTTCCGAGGCACAATTTTGGCCGACCCCCAGTAACGGCGCGGGTTTGCGGGCATTAAGTCGCCAAAACC
>JAJZUN010000178.1 GCA_021848555.1 Pseudomonadota bacterium
GGCGGGCGGATGCGAGAATTGCGCCAGCTGCGAAATCGTCGGGGAGAATGCAATTAACGCGCTGTTTCTGCGCAACCGCAAGTCATCGGGTTGTCCCTACTATTTCGATTTTGAATCCGGTTACCTGTGCACCTGCCCCACGCGCTACGCGATTTACAAACAAACCGGATCCTGATCCAGGCTGGTCGATCGCGCACGGCGGCAAGGCTTATCCACAGAATTTGTGGATAAGCCTGTGGACAACCATCAATGATCCCTGGGCTTTCGCTTGGCAGGTATGGCGCGATCTTGGGTGCGCCTTTTGTTTGAGCGTTCCGCATCCAGGCCGAACGCGGCTATGCTCGCCGGGCGATTTCTAGACCGTTCGGCCTAGGCGCTTTGGCCGAGGGTCCGACCTTAGGCCTCGGCCAACTCCCGCCGGCGCGTGCGTGCGCGAGCGGCGGGAAACTGGATGACGCTATCGGCCTTATGCAGGAAGTCGCGGTACTTCATGTCCTCCTGCAGCAGATGGTTGACCAGCAGCTGCTTGAGATACAAGCCCTTGAGCGCCCAGGTGAAGCTGACGTCAGTCTGCTCGAATTCCTTCATCACGCGATCGAACTGGGCGATCAACTGGGCATGCTTGGCCGTGTGTGCCGCCAGCCCCGGATATTTCCATTGCGCCAGCAACCGCTGCTCATCCCAGAAATGATGCGCCGCTTCCATCACCATCAAGTCCAGCAGGCGTTCGACCGTGGCTTTGTCCCGGCATTCGACGATCGCCTGGTTCAGCTCGTTGACCCGCGCGACAAATTGCCTATGCTCCGCGTTGATCTCCGGAATGCCGACGCTCAAGCTGTCGCTCCAGCTGATTTCCCATTCTCTTTTTTCCACGACACTTCCCCTCTGGATGAACTGTGCACCTGGCTGGAATGCCTAAATGGTGCCGCTTTTCCGGTTGCGGCGTTTGACAACAATCAAGGATTTCTTATGGAGGGGAGATCGCCCGGGAAGGCCCGTGCCCGCGCAGGGCTTTCGCGATGTTCAACCGCCCGGGTCATGAGCGGAGGCTGATTGCGGTCATAATGCAGGGGAACACTTGCGCGCCGGCTGTGGGCTAAGCGCGGACGCGGCTGCCGGCACAGCGCCCTATGCGGTTCCGGTGGAGGATGCGGTTCTCGGCGTTGCGGTGAACGTCAACCGCCCTAGGCAGGCATCCTACTTTTGCAGCATCGCCTCAAGGCGCGCGTTTCCCTCGCTGGTCGCGCGCGCCAGCAGGGCGCTGGCGCTGTCTAGCAGCTTGGCGCAGGTGGGGCGCATTTCAGCCACGAAGTTCGCGTCAGTGATGTCTTTGAGGTTGATCAGGACATTCCAGATGCCGCCGCGCACGCCGGCGAAGGCGATGGTGAAGCCCATCAAGGCGTCGGTGATGCAGTTTGGATTGCCGTGGCGCATGGTCAATTCAGCGGTTTCCATGGCTTCGTAGCTGAGGCGCGCCGTGCGCAGCGGCACCTCGATTGCGAGCTTGAGGCCTTCCTGCATCTTCGCCTGGCGATAGGTCTTCTCCGCGTCGGTGCCCGCAGGCAGGCGTCGCGCGTCCATGTATGCGCTGAACGCCGAGGTGTCTTCGTCCACGGCCAGCATCAGGGCGTCTTTCACGTGTTGCGCTTTTTCGGCGGCGGCCAGGAGCTGCTGCTCGGCCGCTACGCTGCCGGCCTTGCCCTGCGTCAGATTGGCGACCATCGATGCAAGCGCGGCGCCCAGGCTTCCGGCGAGGGCGGCGATGGATCCGCCGCCGGGGGCGGGTGTGCCGCGGCTCACCTCGTCCACGAGGTCGCGGCAGCGCATGGCCATCAGGCCGCCGGCATACTCCTTGGGCAGGCCGAGGATCTTCTTTGCCGGTTCGAACGGCGCGACGTCGTCTAGACCCATGCTGAATACCGCGGCGCGGAGCACGTCGCTAACGGGTACGAATGCGCTCTTGCCCTGGGCCTGCAGATAAGCGCACCCCGCCTGGTAGAGCGCCTGGAACGGCACCAAGCCTACGATTTCGCTGCCGGTCACGACCAGGCCGCGCGCCGCAGCCAGGTTTCGCGCCGCCTCGAGCACGTCCCGGGGTGAAGTCACGCGCCAGTTGGTCAGATTGATCGAAAGCTGGACCCGCTGGTAGGCGTCCACATACCAGCCGATGGCCTTGCAGGACTTGAACTGGCCCGCGCGATAGACCTTCTGGCCGATCACGCTCCTTGCCGCATCGATATCGTTCAGGGCGAGCAGGTCGCGTAAAGAGTAGTCGTGGATTTCGCGGCAGTGTTGTTCAGTGTCCTCAAAGCGCTTGCCGTCGAATCCACAATTGCCGCAGGGAAACGAGTCTTCGGCATAGTGCAGTTCCTGGCCGCTCGAGTAATACGCATTCTTCTGGCCGCGTCGGGCGACGCGGCCTTTCTCGCGCAGCTCCAGGGCGATGTCGGTCGCGTGCGCTTTATCCGTGCTGTTGAGATTGATGTTGTAGGCGATCAGGAATTCGCGCGCACCGGTGATCAGCGCGCCGAAACCCGGATCGAACCGGGCCGGGCCGAAGTCTGGTGTCCACTCCGGGTCCGCCAATTTCTTTTCCAGACCTTCGTATTCGCCTTTGCGCACCACCGCCAGATTGCTGCGCGCGGGCCGGCTTGCGGCCTGTTCGTAGAGGTAGACGGGAACCTCCAGCTCCCTGCCGACGCGCTCGCCCAGCCGCCGCGCGAGTTCGGCGCAATCTTCCATGCTTACGCCTTCGACCGGGATGAAAGGGCACACGTCGCATGCGCCCATGCGCGGGTGCGCGCCCGTGTGCAGGCGCATGTCGATGACCCGGGCAGCCGCGGCAATGCCGCGGAATGCGGCTTCGACCGCGCTGTCCGGATCACCGACGAAGGTCACTACCGTGCGGTTGGTGTCCGCACCGGCATCGACGTCCATAAGCCTGATGCCGGATACCGATTCTATGGCTTCGGTGATCTGGCGCACTTTGGCCATGTCGCGGCCTTCCGAGAAATTGGGCACGCACTCGACGACGCGGTGGTTCATGTGGTCCTCGCTGTTGGTGGGTTCGCGCGCTGCTGCAGGGCGGCGCAGATTAAAACGAGCCGGTAAACTGGTAACGGCTGGCCGGGTGCCACATGGTGGCCACGGACGCGACCGTTCCCATGGATCGGGTGGTTCGATACAGGACCAGGCAGGGCTCGCCCGCCGGCATCGCCAGCCGTTTGCGGATATCCGGGGGCGGCAATTTCGCTTCGATACGGTAGCTCACCCCCTGCAACGGGGCAACCCGCATCAGGTACTCGTTCGGTGTCGAGTGGACAAAGTCCTGGTTCAGATAATCGGGGGCGAGGGCGGCGTTGACCCAGCGGTCTTCCACCTGAATCTGAATCTCGTTCTCGTAGTGCACCAGGATCGAGTGAAACAGCCGGATACCGCGCGGTGCGTCGAATTGCCGCGCCAGTTGAACCGGAGCCCGCGTGCCCTCCAGCAGGACGACCGCGCAGGCGTGGCGATCGCCGCGGCTGCGCACTTCGTCGGCGATGCTGCGGATCGCGACCAGTGTGGACTGGTATTTGTGCTGCGCGACAAACGTTCCCAGGCCCTGGATGCGATTCACGCTCTGCTCGGCCGCCAGTTCGCGCAGGGCGCGGTTGACCGTCATGCGCGCCACGCCGAACTGCAGGCCCAGGGCGGCTTCGGTCGGAATCTGGTCGCCTTCCTTCCATTCGCCGGCATGGATGCGCCGCAGGATGTGGTCCTTGATTCTCTGGAACGACGGGACGCCCGCTTTGCGGGAGCGCTGTTTCTTTGCCGTCCTGTGCCTGGTACGCGTCACGCGCCTTCCTGCGGGTGTTGGAAACAGGGAGTATTGTGCGCAGTTCCAATTGTCTATACAAGCCCTTGCGGCGGGAAAAATATGGTGCTACATTGGCGTTGTATCTTTGTATAGACAACTGCCTGCCTGCGTCATCCGTCAAGGTAGAAGCAGAGAGGATGGCGCAGGCGGCCGAATCCATCGCGCAATTTAACGAGGGGCACTCACATGAACTACACGAGACTCGCAGTCGCCGTAACCGCGGCATTCGCAATGCAGTTTGGCGTGCCCGCCTGGGCGCAGGTGAAAATCGGCATCAACGTGCCGCTGACGGGCTTTGCCGCGGCCGACGGGAAGTCGGCCCTGGACGGCGCCAAACTGGCGGTGGCTGACGCCAATGCCAAGGGCGGCATGAATGGCGAGAAATTCGAACTGGTGATCTACGACGACCAGGCCTCGCCCAAGGAAGCCACTCCGGCAGCGACCAAGCTGATCGAAAAAGACAAGGTGGTGGTCGGCGTATCCGGTTCCTACTCCGCGTCTACGCGTGCGGCGGCGCCACTGTTCCAGGCGGCGAAGGTGCCTTACGTGGTGGCCTATTCGATCCATCCGGATGTGACCCTGACTGGCGACTATGTGTTTCGCACCGCGACCATGGGCGAAGTGCAGGGTCGCGCCGGCGCCAAACTGGCCAGCGAACTGGGCAAGAAGCGGGTGGTGATGATCACGCTCAAGAACGACTTTGGCCAGGCGCTTGGTGCGGGTTTCAAGGAGGCGGCGCCAAGATTCGGCATTAACATCGTCAACGAGTACGAGTACGGCATGCCCGACCGCCAGTTCGGCGCGCTGATCTCCAAAGTGAAATCTGACAACCCCGAGTTGATCTATGCGTCGGGCTACTTCTTCACCGCCGGACCGCTGGTGAATCAGTTGCGCGCGGCCGGCGTCACCGTCCCGGTCATCGGACAGGAAGGCTACGATTCGGAGAAGTTCATCGAGATCGCCGGGGCGGCATCCGAGGGCACGCTGGTCACCACGTCGCTCGATCGCGACTCGGCGTCGCCGGTCACGCAGGCCTTCCTGAAGGATTTCCGCGCAGCGTACAACTACGGCGCGGACATGGTCGGGGCATCGACCTACACCGCCACCAGCATTGCGATCGAAGGCCTGAAGAAGACCGGCGGCAAAGGCGGCGAGGCGTTGAAAAAGGCTATCGAAAGCGGTACGTTCAGCACGCCCATCGGCACGCTCAGCTTCAACGACCTGCACGAAGTGAAGAAAGACGTGCAGGTGCAGGTGGTCAAAGGCAAGGCGTTCCACCGCCACTCGGTAATCTCCGATCCGGTGCTGCTGGCGCCGCCGACCAAGGCGAAGTAAGGCAATTGGATCGCGTCTGCGCGCTGGCTTTGGCCAGCGCGGAGGCGTGCTTACGCGCCGCGCAGGGAGCCGCCGCATGCTGTTCGTCGAACTGATCGCCCAGGGCCTGATACAGGGGAGCATTTACGCTCTCATCGCGCTGGGCTTGACGCTGGTCTACGGCCTGCTGCGCATCCTGCACGTCGCCCACGCCGCTTTCTTTACCCTGGGCGGCTACGTTGGCGTGATGGTCGCCAATCAAACCGGCAGCCTGGCGGCGGCGATCGTCGCCGCCATGATCGTAGCCGGCATAGGCGGGATCCTGGTGTTCCGGCTGTGCTACCAGCCGATACTGCATCAACCGCCGTTTGTGCCGCTGATCGCCTCCATCGGACTGTACATCGCCGCCGAAGAGCTTTTCCGCATCATCTTCGGGCCGTCCGGCCTGACTTACAACGACGCCTTCCTGCAGGGTCAGGTGGTTCTGTTCGGCTTCCTGCGCTTCAAGGTGGCCGAAATCGCGGTGATGCTGGGCAGCGCAGCCATCATCGGCGTATTGAGCCTGCTGCAGACCCGTACCCGTATCGGCGTGGCTTGCCGGGCGACGGTGTCCGATCCGCAGATGGCGGAGTCTTTCGGCATTTCGCTGCGCAAAGTGGGCGACATCAACTTCTTCGTCGGTTCCGCGCTGGCGGCGTTCGCCGGGGTCATGGTGTCCGTGCTCAACAATATGGTCGAGCCGACCATGGGCAGCGTGCCTTCCTACAAGGCGCTCGCGATCATCGTGCTCGGCGGCCTCGGCTCGGTGCGCGGGACCCTGGCGGCGGCGCTGGTGCTGGGCGTGGTGGAGTCCTTCGGCACCGTCTATCTTGGCCGTTTTCTCGATCGCAATGCGATCGCCTTCGCCTTCCTGATTCTGGTTTTGATGTGGCGGCCGCAGGGTTTGTTCACGAGGGCCGGGTAGATGGAATACGAAATCTCCCTGGCGACGACTATGGCGATCAGCGTGCTGTTTGCCCTGTCGCTCAACATGATCACCGGGTTTTGCGGGCAGATCAGCCTGGGGCATGCCGCCTTCCTCGGCGTCGGCGCCTACACCTCGGGCATGCTCGCCAAGGCCGGTGTTCCATTCCTGCTGACGCTGCCTCTGGCGATGCTGTTCGCAGGAGCGCTGGGCGTCAT
>JAJZUN010000179.1 GCA_021848555.1 Pseudomonadota bacterium
GCCAGGTACTGAAAGTCGAGGTGCGTATACACCTGGGTCGTGGAGATGCTCGCATGCCCCAGCATCTCCTGCACCGCGCGCAGGTCGCCCGAGGATTGCAGCACATGCGTGGCGAAGGAATGGCGCAGCACGTGCGGGTGCACATGCACCGGCAGCCCGGCGCGCAGGGCCCACTGCGCGAGGCGCGCGCGCACCACGCCGCCGGCGATGCGCTCGCCGCGCGCGCCGACGAACAGCGCTTGCACTTGCGGGCGCGCAAGCAGCGCGCGCGAGTGCAACCAATTTTCGATCGCGCTGCGCGCTTTCGCGCCCACCGGCACGCTGCGCGTCTTGCTGCCCTTGCCGGTCACGGTCACTTCACCGTCGCGGCGGATGGCGTCGGCGTGCGCCAGGTCCAGGCTCACCAGTTCCGCCAGGCGCAGCCCGGACGAGTAGGCGAGTTCGAACATCGCCTTGTCGCGCAGCTCGGGCGGGGTCTCCGCGGGCGCATCCAGCAGCTGCCCCGCCGCTTCGGGCGAGAGCGCCTTGGGCAGGCCCTTGGGCGATTTGGGCGCGCGCAGGCCGAGGCAGGGATTGGCGCTGTAGCCGCGGTGGCGCGCGAGCCAGGCGAACAGGCCGCGCCAGGCCGACAGCATGTGCGCGATGGTGCGCCCCGAGAGGCCGCGCGCGTGCAATTGCGCCACGCTGCGGCGGATGTGCTGCGGCTGCAGGCGCGCCAGCGTCACGCCGGGGTTGAGTGCGAACAGCGCCTCGATGTCCTGATGGTAATTGTGGCGCGTGCCGGGCGCGAGGTGGCGCTGGTGCGACAAGTGCTCGAGGTAGGCCGCCAGCAGCTCGCGGCGGGGATCGGGCGGGCTCGCCGGATCCTCGGGCATGGCTACGAATACCGCTCGAGCGCTGCGCTCAACAGTTCGCCCAGGCGCTTGAGATAGAGCGTTCCCATCTCCGGGTAGAAGCGCGCCGCGTCTTCGCTCGCGAGCACCAGCATGCCGAAGCAGGCCTTGCCCTCGTCGCGCAGCGGGATGCAGGCGACCGAGCGCAGCTGCGCCGCCGCGTCGCCGAACCAGGACAACGCCTCCGGATTCGCCTCGGCGCCGCAAAAGGGGTGCTCGAGGCCCGCCGCGTAGCGGCGCAGATCCTCGCTCACCGGCGCGAATTCGGGACCGTCTGCGGCCGCGGCGCCGCGCCAGAGCCGCAGCGCCGCATGCGGCACGGCAAAATCCTCGCGCAGGTTGTAGTACAGCGCCTGCAGCATGGCATGCTGGTCGCCGGCGGGGAACAGCGCCAGGCACAGGCGGTGCATTTTTTCCCCGATGGCGTCGTTTTCCTCGCCGAACTGGATCAGTTCGGCGAGTTTGCCCTCGAGCATTTTGCTTTTTTCGCGCAGCGTAAGGATCTGGCGCTCGGCGATCGGAATGGCGCGGCCGCCGTGCGGATGGGGAATGTAGATTTGCGCCAGCATTTCGGCATAGTCTTCGAAAAAACCGGGGTTGTCCCGCAGGTAAGCTACGACGTCTTCAGCTTTCATTCATTCCTCTGGTTTGCTCGGGGATGTGAGGCAACGCCCCCTTTCCCCGCAATCGTCCGTCGCCGCGAAACATTCGCGGCAAGCCGCTCATAGTTCGATTTCGCCCTCGAACACCGTCACCGCAGGCCCGGTCAGCCAGACCGGATTGTCCGCGCCTTCCCAGCGTATCGTCAAATCGCCGCCGCGGGTGGACACGCGCACGCGCGCATCGAGCAGGCCGCGGCGTATACCGACCACGACCGCGGCGCAGGCGCCGGTGCCGCAGGCGAGGGTCTCGCCCGTGCCGCGCTCGTAGACCCGCAGCCGGATGCGGCCGCGGTCCTGCACCTGCATGTAACCGGCGTTCACGCGCGCCGGGAAGCATGCATGGCGCTCGATCAGCGGTCCCTGCGCGGCCACCGGTGCGGCGTCCACGTCCGCCACCACCTGCACTGCGTGCGGGTTGCCCATGGACACGGCGCTGATTTCGACTGTGGTATCACCCACCGGCAAAGGCTGCACCAGCGCGTCGCTGCCGCTGACGAAAGGGATGCGCCTGGGCTCGAACACCGGCGCGCCCATGTTCACCGTGACTTCGCCGTCCGCCTCCATCCTGGGCGTGATAATGCCGGCGGCGGTGTCGACCCGGATTTCGTTCTTGTCGGTGAGTCCGCGCTCGCGCACGAAACGCACGAAACAGCGCGCCCCGTTGCCGCATTGCTCCACCTCGCCGCCATCGGCGTTGAAAATGCGATAGCGGAAATCGGTTCCGGCCGCGCGCGGCGGTTCCACCAGCAGGATCTGGTCGCAGCCCACGCCGAAATGCCGGTCGGCCAGGCGGCGCAACTGCTCGGGCGTAAGCGCAAAGTGCTGGCTCACGCCGTCCAGCACCACGAAATCGTTGCCTGCCCCCTGCATTTTGGTGAACGCGAGCTTCATGATTGCTTCTCCGGCTGGCTGCCCAGGCACAGCCTGGTGTAATCGCGCATGATGCAGCGGCCCATCACCACCTTCATGCCGGCCGCCAGCGCGCGCTCGGCCGACACCTCGTGCTCCGCGCCTTCCTGCATCCAGATCGTTTTGATGCCCAGGCGCAGGCACTGGTCCAGCACCTCCGGCACGTATTCGCCCGAGCGGAACACATTGGCCAGGTCGATGTGCTCCGGCACCGAGACGAGATCGGGGTAGGCTTTCTCCCCCAGGCCTGCGCTGATCCCGGGTCGCACCGGGATGATGCGAAAACCCAGGTCCTGCATCCGGCGCGCGATCGCGTGGCTGGCGCGGCCGGGCTTGGGGGAATAGCCCACCACCGCGATGGTTTTCACGCTTCTTAACAGTGCACAAATCTGTTCTGGCTCAGGATTGGTGAAAGGCATGAATGGATTTTAACCGCGAAGTGGGTGGCCGGTCTTATCGATACGCCAAGAAGCTCAAACAGAAATTATTAGGAAACATTCAGATTTGCCATTTTGCCGACCGTCTCCGCTCGCTTGCATGACCCCAGACCGTTCTTGCTTTTGACCGTAACCGCATTTTCTGAGCGGATACGCTTTTGATCCGCTCAGAAAATGCGGTTGGCGCGCGCAGCGCGCAAGGTCTTCGCTGACCTACACCGATGACTTTCAAACCGTACGTAAGCGCATTCAATACCACGGCGCCTCCCCCGGCGGGCGGGTCTTGAAACGCTTGTGCACCCAGAGATACTGCTCCGGCATCTGCCGCACCTGCTCTTCGATCAGGGCGTTCATGCGCCGCGTGTCGCCCTCGATGCTGGCGCCGGGATAATTTTCCAGGGCGGGAAGAAAGCGCACCACATAGCCTTCGCCGCCGGGCAGCATGCGCGTGACACAAGGCAGCACGCGCGCGCCGGCCAGCCGCGCCAGGCGCGATACGCCGGTGATGGTGGCGGCGTTGACGCCGAAAAAGGGCACGAATATCGTGTCGCGCTCGCCGTAGTCCATGTCCGGCAGATAGTAAAACGGCTGCCCCGCCTGCATCGCGCGCAGCGCCGGGCGCACCCCGCGCTGGCGCGAAAGCAGCGTCGGATGCCCGAAGCGCCGGCGTCCGGCGAGCAGCGCCGCGTTGAACACCGCGTTCTTCTGCGTGGAATAAATCGACACCATGTCGATTTCCAGGGCCAGGCGAGTCCAGCCCATGTCCAGCCCGACGAAATGCGGGGCGAGCAGGATCAGCGGCCCGCCGCGCACTGCTTCGAAGTGCTCCATGCCCTCGATGCGCACCAGCCGGCAGATGCGCGCGGGCGAGCCCCACCAGAGGATGGCGCGCTCGAGGAAGGTGCGCGCGAAAACGCGGAAATGGCGCCGCGCCAGCGCCTCGCGCTCGCCGGCCGAAAGCTGCGGCAGGCAATGCGCCAGGTTGATCAGGCAGACGCGGCGGCGCTCCCGGCCAAACGCATAAAGCAGCGCGCCGAAGGCGTTGCCGATCGCGGCGAGCAGGCGCAGCGGCAAGAGCTGCAGCAGCCAGACCAGCGCCAAAGCGCCGCGGGTCAGCATGCGCCTGTCCTCGCCGGGCACAGTGTGCGGCGCGCCCGGCTCATTCCGCCGCCCGCGCGCCGGCCGGGATTTTGTAGCGGTTATATCCCCAGGCATACTGCGCGGGGCAAAGGCGGATCAGACCCTCCAGCGCGCGATTCAGCGTCCGCGCCGGAGTTTCGCCGGCGAGCGGCGCCGGCATCGCCTGGAGATGCAGGTGATAACCCCGGCCGCGGGGCAGGCGCTCTGCATAGGCCAATAGGGTCTGCGCGCCCGATGCCTCGGCCAGGCGCCCGGCCAGCGTCATGGTGTAAGCCGGGCGGCCGAAAAACTCCGCCCACTCGCCCTCGCCCACCCCCGGCGCCTGATCGGGCAGGATGCCGATCGCTTCGCCGCGCTTGAGCGCGCGCAGCAGCACGCGCACGCCCTTCAGATCGGCGCTCGCCAGGCGCAGATTGGGCCGGTCGCGCCCGGCCAGCATCAGCGGCACCAGCGCCTGGTTCTTGGGCTCACGGTAGAGCGCGGTGAGCGGAACCTGGGCGGGCGCGCGAAAAGCGTAATACTGTGCGGCGATCTCAAAGCAGCCCAGGTGCGGCGTGAGGAATATGATGCCGCGGCGCTGCGCCAGCGCCGCCTCGACCAGTTCCCAGCCTGTCACCTGCACCACCCAGGCCGCCACCGTTGCATGCGGCTGCAGCCAGATCGCGGGCAATTCGAGCAAGCTCTTGCCCGCCTCCGCCACCGCCTGGCCGAGCAGCGCGGCTTCGCCATAGCCCGCGGCGCGCAGATTGGCCCTCAGGCAGAGGCGGTAGCGCGGCGCGGCGAGATAGACCAGCCGGCCGCAGAACGCGCCCAGGCGGTGCACCACGGACAGCGGCAAGGCGGCAAGCAGACGCGCCAGGGCTAGTACCACGACGCTGCGCTTTGGGAATACATCAAGACATGCTATCCTTACGACCCTTTTTTAACTCACCAGAACCCCACGATGAGCGCATTCCTGTTTACCTCTGAATCGGTGTCCGAAGGCCATCCTGACAAAGTCGCGGACCAGATATCCGACGCGGTTCTGGACGCTATTCTAGCGCAGGACAAAACCTCCCGAGTCGCCGCGGAGACGCTGGTCAAGGACAATCTGGTGGTGCTTGCCGGCGAAATCACCACCGGCGCGCGGGTCAATTTCAACGAGGTGGCGCGCAGAACCATCAAGCGCATCGGTTACGACGACCCGGCGATAGGCTTCGACACCCACACCTGCACCGTGATCGTCGCCTACGGCGAGCAGTCCAAGGACATCGCCCAGGGCGTGGATGAGGGCAAGGGGCTGGACCTCGAGCAGGGCGCGGGCGACCAGGGCCTGATGTTCGGCTACGCCTGCGACGAAACGCCGCAATTCATGCCGTTGCCCATATTTCTTTCGCACCGCCTGGTCGAACGCCAGTCGGAGGTGCGCCGCGACGGACGCCTGCCCTGGCTGCGCCCCGACGCCAAGTCGCAGGTGACCATACGCTACGTCGACGGCAAGCCGGAGACGATAGACACCGTATTGCTGTCCACGCAGCATGCCCCCGGCCTGACGCACAAACAGATAGAAGAAGCGGTGATCGAGCAGATCATCAAGCCCATCCTGCCCAAGCATCTGGTCGGCGGCAAGATCAAGTACCTGGTCAACCCGACCGGCAGCTTCGAAATCGGCGGACCCAAAGGCGACTGCGGCCTGACCGGGCGCAAGATCATTGTCGACACCTATGGCGGATCGGCCCCGCACGGCGGCGGCGCTTTTTCCGGCAAGGACCCGTCCAAAGTGGACCGCTCCGCCGCCTACGCCGCGCGCTACGTCGCCAAGAACGTGGTCGCCGCGGGCTTGGCGAGCAAATGCCAGATCCAGGTGTCCTACGCCATCGGGGTCGCACGCCCGACCAGCGTCATGGTCACCACCTTCGGCACCGGCAAGATCTCCGACGAAAAGTTGTCCGAACTGGTGCAGCGGCATTTCGACCTGCGGCCCAAGGGCATCGTGCAAATGCTCGACCTGCTGCGCCCGATCTACGAAAAGACCGCAGCCTACGGCCACTTCGGCCGCGACGAGCCGGAGTTCACCTGGGAAAATACCGATAAAGCAGCGGCGCTTGCCGCCGACGCGGGGATCAAGCAGCCGGCCGTGGTCTAAAGCTTTACGAGATCATCGGGTAGGAGGAAGGGTCACCCCTTCCGTCCTCCCACACCACCGGACGTGCGGTTCCGCATCCGGCGGTTCATTGAACACACTGGAGTCGTCGCACCGTATCGAGCAGCGACACCAGACCTAA
>JAJZUN010000180.1 GCA_021848555.1 Pseudomonadota bacterium
CCATCGGCATGGGTGTGCCGTTGATCCTGGTCGGCGTGTTCGAGGGCCAATTCCTGCCCAAGTCGGGGCGCTGGATGGCCTCGGTCAAGCATTTTTTCGGCGTGCTGCTGCTCGCGGTCGCGATCTGGATCGTGTCGCCGGTGCTGCCGGTAACGGTGCAGATGCTGGCCTGGTCGGCGCTGCTGATCGGCTCGGCCATGGTGCTGCGCGCGATCGACCCATTGCCGTCCGAGGCCGGCTCCGTTACGCGTCTGTGGAAGGGCGTGGGTTTCCTGGCCCTGCTCGCCGGCACCGCGCTGGCGATAGGTACGTTTGCCGGCAGCCACGACCTGTTGCGTCCGCTGTCCGGCCTCGGCGGCGGCGGGAAGGCGGCGCAGGCAGTGCCTTTCACGCGTGTGAGGAGCCTGGCCGAACTCGATGCGAAGCTGCAAAGCGCCGGCAGACCGGTGATGCTCGATTTCTATGCCGACTGGTGCGTGTCGTGCAAGGAAATGGAGGCGTTCACGTTCACCGACGCGCGGGTGAAAGCGAAAATGGGCCAGATGCTGCTGTTGCAGGCGGATGTCACCGCGAATTCTGCTGAAGACAAGGCCTTGCTCAAGCGCTTCAGCCTGTTCGGCCCGCCCGGCATTATTTTCTTCAACCGCCAGGGCGGGGAGGTCGAGGGACTGCGCGTCATCGGCTACCAGACGGCAGACGTGTTTCTTAACACGCTCAATCGCGCCGTCGAGCTGTGATCGGCTGAGCTGGCCGCGCCGGTGCGCAGCCCCGGCCTAGCGCCTAGCGTTTCACCTCGAGCATGATCTTGCCGATGTGCTTGCTCGACTCCATCAGTTCGTGCGCGAGCTTCGCGTCCTTGAGCGGGAAAGTGGCGTGGATCACCGGCTTCACCTTGCCCGATTCGAGCAGCGGCCAGACCTGCTGCTGCAGCGCCTGCGCGATCGCGGCTTTTTGCTCTACTGTGCGCGGCCGCAGCGTCGAACCGGTGAACGTCAGGCGTTTGAGCATGAGCGGCAGGACATCCAGCGCGACCTTGCTTCCCTGCAGGAACGCGATCTGCACCACGCGCCCTTCCAGCGCCAGGGACTTGAGGTTTTTCTCTATATAAGGGCCGCCGACCATGTCCAGGATCAGGTCTACGCCCTTCTTGCCGGTGAGCTGCGCCACTTCGGCAACGAAGTCCTGCTCACGGTAGTTGATGGCAGCATCGGCGCCGATATTGCGGCAGAACGCCGCTTTCTCCGCATTGCCCACCGTCGTGTACACCGTCGCGCCGAAGGCCTTGGCCAGTTGAATCGCGGTGAGGCCGATGCCGCTCGATCCCCCGTGCACAAGGAAAGTCTCGCCCGCTTTCAGTCGGCCGCGATCGAACACATTGGTCCAGACCGTGTAGAAATTCTCCGGCAAGGCGGCCGCTTCCTGCAAAGACAGGCCCTTGGGGATGGGCAGGCAATGCGCGGCCGGTACGGCGCAATATTCGGCATAGCCTCCGCCCGGCGTGAGCGCGCAGACCAAGTCGCCGACTTTGCACTGCTTCACGTCCGAGGCGACGGCGTGCACGCGCCCGGCCACCTCCAGCCCGAGCACGGGGGACGCACCCGGCGGCGGCGGATAGCTGCCCGAGCGCTGCAGCACGTCCGGGCGGTTGACGCCGGCATAGCTCACTTCGATGACGACTTCGCCTGCCTGCGCTTGCGGCACCGGCCCCTCGGCGATGTTCATCACTTCGGCCGCCCCGCCCTTTCCATGGTCGATATAAAGCATGAGTGCTGCTCCTGTTGTGCTGCTGCAAAGAATCGAGTTGTCTGAATGCGCGGCTAACCGCCCGGGGCAAGAATATGCTGCACCAGGTTCGACCAGTAGCTCGCGCCCAGCGGCAATATCTGGTCGTTGAAATCGTAATGCGGGTTGTGCAGCATACAGCCACCCGCGCCCGGCCCGTTGCCGACGAAGACATAGCAGCCCGCCTTGGCCTGCAGCATGAACGCGAAATCTTCCGAGCCCATCACCGGAGGCACCTGCAGCACGTTTTCGGCGCCGACCATCGATCGCATGACCGCGGCGCAGACTTCGGCCTCGCGCGCGGCGTTGATGAGCGGCGGATAGCGGCGCTCGTAGCGCACTTTCACCTGGGCACCGTGGGCGGCGGCGACGCCGGCGCAAATCTCGCGCACGCGGCGCTCGATCAGATCCTGTACCTCGGGTTTGAATGCGCGCGCGGTGCCGCGCAGCACGGCCGCATCCGGAATCACGTTCCAGGTATCGCCGGCGTGAATCTGGGTAACCGTGACGACCGCCGACTCGATCGGGTCGACATTGCGGCTGGCGATGGTCTGCAGCGCCTGCACCAAGGTCGAGGCGGCCACGATCGGGTCTATGCCCGTATGCGGCAGCGCGGCGTGGGAGCCGCGGCCGGCCAATTCGATTTCGAAGATGTCGAACGAGGCCATCATCGGTCCGGCGCGCACGCCGAACTGGCCTACCGGCATGCCCGGCCAGTTATGCATGCCATATACCGACTCGCAGGGAAACTTTTCGAACAGGCCCTGCTCCACCATCTCGCGCCCGCCGCCTTCATTTTCCTCGGCTGGCTGAAAAATGAAATGCACGACGCCGTCGAAATTCCTGGCCTCGGATAGATATTTCGCCGCGCCCAACAGCATGGTCGTATGGCCGTCGTGGCCGCAGGCATGCATTTTTCCTTCATGCTTTGATCGGTGGCCGAAGCCGTTCTTTTCGTGGATGTGCAGGGCGTCCATGTCTGCGCGCAGGCCGATGGCGCGCTTGCCCGAACCCGCTGCGAGCGTACCCACTACGCCGGTGCGTCCCAGGCCTTGGTGCACGCTCAGGCCGAAAGACTCCAGCTTCTGCGCCACCAGGGCAGAAGTGCGTCGCTCCTCGAACGCGGTTTCCGGGTGTGCGTGCAGGTCGTGGCGCCATTCGGCCATCTCTGCGTGCATTTCCAACAGCCTCTTCGGAATTGACATCCTGCACCCCTCTTTTGGATAGGAAGCACTTACTTATCGATTGAATCGGCGCGCCTGCGGCACGGCTCCGAGCGGCATCACGCTACGCTCGGCAACGCGCGTCAACGCAATTATAATGGCGCGTCCGCAGAACAAGAGAACAACTGTGAGAAAACACGTCAAGGGCATCGATCACGTAGTCATCGCGGTGCGGGATCTGGATTCGACGCAGGATACGTTCAGGCGCATGGGCTTCACGCTTACGCCCCGCGGACACCACACGCTGGGTTCGGAGAATCACTGCGTCATGTTCGGCCAGAATTATTTCGAGCTGCTCATGGTGCCGCAGCGCTTGCCGGGGCGCGAGTACTACTACGATTTCGCGCGTATCGGCGACGGCCTGGCCGCGGTTGCGCTCAAGACCGACAACGCGCGCGGCGCCTTCGGCGAACTCACTGCGGCGGCGCTCGCGCCCAGCGAACCGGTCGATTTCTCGCGACCGGTGCAATTGCCGGAAGGCATGAAGACAGCGTCGTTCCGCATCACCCAGCTGGGGCTGGAGCAGACCCCGGGTGGGCAGGTGTTTCTGTGCCAGCATTTCACCCGCGATGTGGTGTGGCGCCCCGAGTACCAGGTCCACGCAAATTCGGCGACCGGCCTGGCCGCGATCGCGATCCTCAGTGCCGACGTGGCTGCGACTGCAGCGGCCTACGAGCGCCTGTTCGACGTCAAGGCCAAGGCCATCAGCGAAGGGCTGTTGATCAATACCGGCGATACGCCGATCGCCGTCGTCAGCGAGCCCGCGCTGGCGAAGAAATTACCCGGGGTATGGATCAGCACACGCCATCAGCCCTGCATGGCCGCGCTATTCATCCACGTCGGCAACCGCGACCTCGCGGAGCGCACTCTGCGCGCCGGCGGGCTGCATCCTACGCGCATGCCCGACGGTTCGGTCGCCGTCGGCGCGGCAGAGGCGCACGGCGTGGCGATCATTTTCGGCTAGGATAATCGCCGCGGGTACAGGCGGTCAGATTTCCTTGAGCCACTGCGCCGCATCGAGCGCGTAATAGGTGAGTATGCCGTCGGCGCCGGCGCGCTTGAACGCAAGCAGCGCTTCCATGGCGCAGACTTTTTCGTTGATCCAGCCGTTCTTGCCCGCAGCCTTGAGCATGGCGTATTCGCCGCTGACCTGATAGACGAAAGTCGGCGCCTTGTACTCGTCCTTTACCCGCCGCAGGATGTCGAGATAGGGCATGCCCGGCTTCACCATCACCATGTCCGCGCCTTCCTGCAGATCCAGGCCGACTTCCCACAGCGCCTCGTCGCTGTTGGCGGGGTCCATCTGATAGGTCATTTTGTTGCCCTTGCCCAGATTGGCGGCCGAGCCCACCGCGTCGCGAAACGGGCCGTAATAGCCCGAGGCATATTTGGCGGAATAAGCCATGATGCGCGTGTGGATGAATTGCCTCTTGTCCAGCGCGGCGCGGATGCGGCCGATGCGCCCGTCCATCATGTCCGAGGGCGCGACGATGTCCACCCCGGCGGCGGCCTGGACGAGCGCCTGCTTTTCCAGAATCGCGAGCGTGGCGTCGTTCAGAATGTAGCCGCTGGCGTCGATGACGCCGTCCTGGCCATGGCTGGTGTAGGGGTCGAGCGCTACGTCGCACATGACGCCCAATTCGGGAAATTCTTTCTTCAGCCGCGCGACCACGCGCGGAATCAGACCCTTGGGGTTAGCTGCTTCCTTGCCGTCCGGTGTCTTGAGCTTGGCGTCGATGACCGGAAACAGCGCCAGCACCGGGACTTTCAGCTTGAGGCAGCGTTCGGCCACCGGCAGCAACTTGTCCAAGGTCATGCGTTCTACGCCCGGCATGGAAGGCACCGCCTGGGTTTTCCTCGCGCCGTCCATCACGAACACCGGGTAGATCAAGTCGTTCGTAGTGAGCACATGCTCGCGCATCAACCGCCGCGTGTAGTCGTCGCGCCGCATGCGGCGCATGCGCACTGCGGGAAAGTTGCCGTAGATGTTCATGATCGCCTCTAGCCTTCTTTATCAAGGTGTTAGAAATTTTTGCCAGCCCAAACCCGATTTGGGGAAACTTTTTGCTCAGTTCGAAATCTTATCAGGAGATGGCAACGGCCATCTCCCGCTTCTCCTCCCTGAGCGGGTGCCTTAACCCTGTTTAAGGCGTTCTAGCCCCCGGTTTTAATCCCCTTTGGCCGGGGGCTATTTTTTTTCTTTCGTGCTTGATGCCGAGCCAGGAGCTGATGACTTCTTCGGCTTCATCCATGCCTTGCTTCTTCAGGCTGGAGAAGAGTTGGGCGGTGTAATTCGGCGCATATTCGTGCAGTCGGGTTTGCACTGCGCGCAAAGTCCTTTGCCCCTCCTGCCGCGTGAGCTTGTCCGATTTTGACAACAGCACGTGCACCGGCTTGCCCGTGGATGCGAACCAGTTCAGCATCTGCGCGTCGAGCGGCGTGAGCGGATGGCGCGCGTCCATGATCAGCACCATGCCGAACAGGGAAGCGCGCGTCTGCAGATAAGTCGAGAGCAGCTGCTCCCAATGCGCGCGCAGCTCGCGCTGCACCTTGGCGTAGCCGTATCCCGGCAGGTCCACCAGGAAAGCGCCGCCCGGCAGGCTGAAAAAATTGATCTGCTGCGTGCGCCCCGGCGTCTTGCTGACGAAAGCGAGGCGATTGTGGTCCGCCAGGGTGTTGATGGCGCTCGACTTGCCCGCATTGGAGCGTCCGGCGAAGGCGATCTCCGGGCCCAGCGGCGGGGGCAGATCGGTGAGATGGTGCGCAGTGATGTAAAAGCTGGCGCCGCGGAACAACGACATGGCTGGGCAGGCCCAAGTGCTGGAAACTCGGATAGAATATCACCCTTTCAAATATTCCCTGCTTCGAGGAGCACAAGCATGAAATTTATCCTGGCGCTCGCCGCAATGCTGACGGCGCAGGCGGCGCTCGCCGCAGAACCGCCGTTCAAAGGCGATGGCGCCAAAGCGCAAGGCATTGTCAACCAGGTATGCGCGGCTTGCCACGCGGCCGACGGCAACAGCCAGATCCCGGCCAATCCCAAGCTCGCCGGCCAAATCCCCGAGTACCTGTACAAGCAGCTCACGGATTTCAAGGCCGCTGCGGGCAAGAAAGCAGAGCGCGAAAATCCGGTGATGGCGGGCATGGTGGCGAACCTGTCACCCGATGACATGCGCAATCTGGCCGCTTATTTCGCCGGCCAGAAGGCCAAACCGGGTGCGGCGAAGAGCAAGGATCTGGTTGCGCTGGGGCAGAGGATTTACCGTGGCGGCATTTCCAGCGAATCCATCG
>JAJZUN010000181.1 GCA_021848555.1 Pseudomonadota bacterium
CCCAAATACCTCGTCGCACAATACCTTCAGGTAATGCGCTTCGTTGTCGTCGATGGTGATCCAAAGCGAGCCATCCTCCGCCAACAGCCGCCGCATGATCTCCAGCCGGTCGCGCATTAGCGACAGCCAGATCGAATGCTCCACCCCGTCATCGTAGTGCTCGAATGCGCTGCCGGTATTGTAGGGCGGATCGATGAACACGCACTTCACTTTCCCCGCGTACTCCGCCTCCAGCGCTTTCAGCGCCAGCAGGTTGTCGCCGAAGATCAGTCGATTGTCGAAGATGTCCTTACCCGTCACCCGGTGCTTCGCGTGATACGACTTCGCCGGTTCTTCAAGTAAAATGCGCGGCTCAAGTTTCGGCCGATTTTCCTTGCCAATCCAGGTGAGTTCGAGTTTTTGTTTATTGGTCCCCATAGCTGCGATTACTCGTCCCGCACAAATCCTATCGGCCGCTTCTTGTCCGGCGGCGGCGCCATCATCTGCCGGATCGCATCGAAGACGACTTTGAACTGCGCGTCGTATTTCCGTTCGAGGGTATCGAGTCTGGCCGCCAGTTCCTTGTGCTCGGCGAGCACGCGGCGCATCTGCACGAAAGTGCGCATGATTTGAATGTTTACCTGCACCGCGCGTTCGCTTCGTAGAACGCTGGAGAGCATGGCCACCCCCTGTTCGGTAAATGCCATGGGGGTAGAGCGGACGCCGCCCCAACTTGGAATCACATTTTGTGACCTCAAGTTTTGCCATTCCTCGGCGGTCAAAATGAACATGAAATCTTCCGGAAAACGATCTGGATTGCGTTTTACCGCCTGCGACAGGGTGCGCGGCTCGACATCATAGAACACGGCCAGATCGCCGCTGAGAATGATGCGATGGCCACGAAGCTGAAATATGCAACGCTCGATGGAAGCGACTGAAACAGGATTTCCCGACTGTGTCATTTTGCGGTCCTCATTTTATTTCGCCAGAACCCGGCGGCCGGAAATCCGCGGCAAGCGTAAGCAGAAATGCCCCGAGCCGCCTCGCTTCGTCCGCCGTCAGGTCACGCGGGATGACCACCTGGGCGAGGAAATCCGGCCTGAGCGGAAAACTCATTGGCAGGCCGGCAGAGGTCGTTATCGCAGGGGTCCCTTGAGCAGGAGGTGCATCTTGTGCGCGGGCGGCGACCTGTCTTCCGGGCGCTTTCCCACCCGTCTTCCCATTTCTTTCCGGCGTCCCGCGACTCCGCACCTTGAATGCCGCAGGATTTTCGACCCAGCGGACAAAGTCCGAAATTGCCCGCGAGACCCGCCGCTGATATTGCGCAAGGCTGTTCGGTGCAAGGACATCAGGATTCCGATTGTTATAGCGGATTACAGCCGTGTTTACCTCGATTCCGCGTACGTCCGCGTCGTCCGCGACGTCGTCCAATATCTTGACGCAAGCCGCCTTCAAACCGGCTCCCGTATTAGCGTTGACCATTCCCTTTGCCACACTGGTGTCCAGAAATTTTAGCAATGAACGCTTGGAGTAATCGGACGACATGGCATGCCCCATCAAGGTTGTGAATGAGTTAACTATAAATGGATATTTATGACATTGCAATATCTATTTTTATTAATTGTTTGTTTATTCATTTAGTATTTCTGGAGCAGCAGTCGCAGAGCTACCCAATTGTCCAGCGCACTGAAAACAACGGCTCGGTTCGCGTACACTGTTTCAGTTTGCCTTCAATCGCGGCAATAAGCTCGTCGCGCTGTTTGTCCACCTGGTCCTGCGCATCGAACAGTGAACGGCGCTTGTCGTTGCGCTGGCCTTCGAGGGCCTTGATCTGTTTCTGGCCGGTGAGCTTGTCTTCCAGTGTCAAGGCAGTTGTCGCGGCGCGGCGCGCCTCCTTGATTTGGCGGTCGAGTTCCTTGATCTCACGCTCAAGTCCGAGCTTGAGGTCGTCCGCCCAGCCGTCGAGCTTTTCGGCTTCAGCTTCGAACAACCGGGCGTTGCGTTCGGAGATGCCCCGCTGGATGGCGGCTTGGCGCTGCTGGGTGGCTGCATCCAATTCGGCAGGCGCAGCGGGCAGTTGCGCCGATTCATTGACCTTACCCGGCAAGGTGAGCAAGCGTGCCGCCACGTCTTCATCCATCGGTAGCCCATCGTCCGTGCTGGCGGCGACGATCAGATGGTCTTCGGCCTGGTCCAGCGACTCAACGCTAAAGAGCGACAAGCTCAGCCAGCCAGCCCTTCCGACCAGCGGCTCCAGCAGGCTGACCTTGCCTTCGTGGTCGGCGTAGGCAAACCGAACCTCCGCGGGCGGCAGGTCGCGGCCTTTGGCCTGTGCCAGCACTGCCGCCGCCAGGGGATGATTCAATCGGTACAGATGCGCTTCGCCAGAGCGGCGGGGCAGTTCGTAGAGCCCGAGTTCGATCGGGCCGGGGGCTGTCTGCTCGTATCCCCGGGGTTTGGAATTGAGGCGGAAGGACGAGTCGCCGATGAACTCGGCGTGGCCGTTGAGTTCGTGCCGGGTGATCTGCATCAGCAGGCGTTCGTAGCGGTTCAGGTAGGCTTTGGAGGCCTCGTCGCGCAATTTGAGTTTTTCGCGCACCTCGTCGTCGAAGTTCTCCAGCAGTTGCTGCCGGGTGCGTGTCAGTGCCTCGTTGATCTCGAAGCTCAGTTCCAACTGGAGCTGATCGAATGCGGTCTGAATCTCCTCCGGCTTGCGGCAGCGCTGGTAGATAGCGGCGATGCGCTTTTCGAAATCCACGCCGGACTCGATGGCACCGAGAATTTCGTCGCTGGAGCCGAACACGCCTTCGAAGAGCTGGAACTTCTCGGCAAGGAGCTGGAACACGCGCAGATCGGCAGCGTTGCTGCGGTTGAGAAAATTAACCACGACCACATCATGCAACTGGCCATAGCGGTGGCAGCGGCCGATGCGCTGCTCGATGCGCTGCGGGTTCCAGGGCAGGTCGTAATTCACGACCAGCGAGCAGAACTGAAGGTTGATGCCCTCCGCTCCGGCTTCGGTGGCGATCATGATGCGGCCCTGCTCGCGGAAGTAGTCCACCAGCGCGGCGCGCATGTCGGCGGTGCGCGAACCGGTCATGCGGCCGGTGCCCTGGTGGCGTTCCACCCAGGCAGCGTAGATCTGTCTGGAGCGCTCGTCGGTGTTGGAGCCGTTGAACAGCACGATGCCTTCGGCGAACGGGCTGTCGCCCAAGACGCGCAGCAGGTAGTTCTGGGTGCGGCGCGATTCGGTGAAGATGATCGCTTTTTGCACCCCTCCAAGGCCCTCCGTTTTGGTGAAGGCAATATCGAGCGCTTTCAGCAGCGCCTTGCCTTTGGCGTTGTGCGCAATGGAGGTCGCAAGCCGGGCGAATTCATCGAGATCGGCGATTTCCTGCTCCAGGGCGGCGCGATCCGCGACCGAGAGCGGCGCAGCGGGTTCGTCCTCGGTCCATTCATCGGCCGTTTCATCGAGCGTTTCGTAGTCCTGGTCCAGCTCCTCTTCCAGTGAGTTCGCCGGCTCCTGCTTGCGCAGCCTGGCTTTCAGGCGCGCGGAGATGGTGTTGAGCGCGCCCGCGATGGCGAAGGTCGATGAGGCCAGCAACTTGCGCAGCACCAGGGTCATCAGCGAGCGCTGACTGGCCGGCAGCGCCTGCAGGTTGTCACGTTGCAGGTAGTCGGAGACCAGGTGGTACAACCGGTCTTCGCTTTCTTCCGGTTTGAAGTCCTGCACCAGCGGCCAGCGCCGGGTGTACTTGATGTAGGGCAACACCTGCCGGCGCAGGGTGCGATGGCAGACGGGTTTCAACCGTGCCTTCAGCGTCAGGAACACCTGTTCCTGATTCAGATTGGCAAACTGCTCGCGAAAACTCTTCAAGTCGCCAAAGGTGTGCTCATCGATGAAGCTGACCAGGCCGAAGAGTTCAAGCAGCGAGTTCTGCAGCGGTGTGGCCGTGAGCAGCAGCTTGTCCCTGCCGGCGAGCGCCAGCTTCAGCGTGTTGGCGATGACGTTCTGCGGCTTGTACACGTTGCGCAAGCGATGCGCTTCGTCGATGACCACCAGGTCCCACGGCAGGGCGTGCACGTCGCCAGCCTTACTCTTGGCGAATTGGTAGGAGCAGATGACGATCTCGGCCCCTTCAAACGGGCGGAACTGGCCTTGCTTGATCGCCGTGTTGTACGACTTGGATTCCAGGATGCGGCAGGGGAGAAAGAACTTCTCCGTCAGTTCCTGATACCACTGCGTGCGCAGGTTCGAGGGCACGATGACCAGAATGCGGCGCTTGCGCTCCGCCCACTTCTGCGACAGCACCAGGCCGGCTTCGATGGTCTTGCCGAGACCGACTTCATCGGCCAGCAACGCACCTTTGGAAAGCGGCGACCTGAAAGCGAACAGCGCCGCGTCGATCTGGTGCGGGTTCAGATCGACTTGCGCGTCCACCAGCGCCGCCGCCAGCTTTTCGACGCTGTCGGGCGGGCAGCGGCGGGTCAGCTGATAGGCGATGTATTTAGCGTGGTAGTCGGTGAGTTCCATGCTCGGCTTGCGGCTAGCGGCTAGAATCCGGCGGCCAAGTCCAGGTCGATCTTCAGCGGAAATTCGCGGATCGCCACGCCGCGCGCGGCGTGAATGTTGGGTTCGCTCATGGACTACACCGACCAGCCGGCGGCTGCAAGCAGCCTGCCGATCCCGGCCTGGGCGCGTTCTTCAGGCTTATCCGCCACATGGTCTCGGTCTCTCCTCGACTGGGCAGGATACCACCACCGCCTAGCAATGCCATTGGCGAGGGCGATCTAGGCCAAACGGACCAGATGGGGAGCGCCGAGCAGGTTTGTCTCGCGAATGGAGCCAAAGCACCAGCCATATTTATGAACATTATCTGCGCTTAGACTAAAGCGCTGCTTGACGTTTCGGCCTATTGCGTTGTCAAAAGTGGCAAATTTTCAAAGAGGGCGTCCAATTCCCGCGCGCAGGAACGAAGTGCTCGCGGACTCCTCCGCCCACATTCTACGCGCAGCCCGCTCAGGGTTTGGCGCTCAAATCGGGATGCGCGCCGCGCTATGTCACGCTGCGCGAGGTTCGCAGCGCAGCGCGTTCTCGATCGCTTCCGGAGGGACGCCATACTCGTGCGCAAGCGTGTCTATGCTATCGCCCGCGTGGAAGCGCTAGGCCGGGACAGCGGTTCGCACGCCAGTCTACGGCTTGAAGGTTTTGTGGGCCGGTGGTATAAATCATGGTATATACCCTCGAAAAGGAGCCTCACCATGCGAACCGCCAAGCTTTTCAAGAACGGTCGCAGTCAGGCTGTGCGCCTGCCGGCCGAGTTCCGCTTTGAAGGAGACGAAGTGCTGATCCGGCGCGATCCGGTCACCGGAGATGTCATCTTGAGCCCGCGCAACAAGAAATTGGAAAAATGGCTGAAGCTGCGCGACAAGCTCCTACCTCTTATTCCGCAGGAAGACCTTGATGTCCTCGACAACTTGCGTGACCCCGGGCCACCCGCGGAGCGCGATTGGCCATGAGCGCGCTCCTGATGCTGGACACCAACGCTGTCTCCGCCTTCGTCAAGAACCGGGCCAACACCCTGAGCGCAACCCTGAATGACAGGCCGTTCTGCATCTCAGTCATCACCGAAGCGGAACTGCGTTTTGGTTTGGTGCGGCGTGCCGTTAATGCCGATCTGCGCCGCATCGTGGACAATTTTCTGGTCTCCGTCGACATCCGGGCATGGACATCCGCCAGTGCCCAACGCTACGGGCCATTGCGCGCGGAGCTTGAAGCGCTGGGCAAATCGCTGGCGCCTATGGATCTGCTCATCGCCACCCATGCGCTGGCCGAAGACTGCACCCTCATCAGTGCCGACCGCGTCTTTGCCCAAGTGCCCGGCCTGCGCCTACTCGACTGGTCGGCATCTCCCAACAAGTAAATTCAGTCCGTAACCACCGCCGACATTGAAAATAAACGGCCAGAACGATGCTTGATGACCTGATCTCCCGCGCTACCCTCGAAGACCTCGCCGGCACCACCGCCTTCCTGCGCGGTGGGGAATATTTTTCCGTCGGCGCCGTCGGGCGCCTGCGCGTTGCCAACGACAAGATCACCGCCCGAGTTCAAGGCACAGAAACCTATCAGGTCGAGTTGCGTGATGACGATGGCGACCTGGACGGTGACTGCACCTGCCCGCGTGCCGCCGACGGTTATTTCTGCAAGCACTGCGTGGCGGTCGGGTTGGCG